>CAZFXX010000188.1:0-6501 GCA_964522985.1 uncultured Desulfobacteraceae bacterium | reverse complement strand
ACGGATCAACCCTGCAGGGCAAGGTGAATATTGCGTCAAAAAAAAGGGTCTCGGACCTGTTTACCGACAGCAGCGAACAATTTGTCGTGATGATCGACGTGTCGTCTCGGAGAGGCAGTGGTAAAACATTATTTGTGAATAAAAACCATATCGTCTGGGTAGAGCCCGAGGACTGATATTTCGGCATCCTGAATAAGGGAAAAAACAAATTCCTTTTCTAAAAAAATGTAATCCGGCAAGTGAACGATGTCGATAATTTCAAGCTTTTACTCGTTCAGTTTGAAAAGCCTTCGAGTCATATCCAGATATACCGCATTATCGATATGAGGGCCTGCGTTTTTTAAAAAAAGGATCGGGTCATGCAGAATTTTGTTCACCATGGCGTTGGTCATTTTTTCCAAAGCCTGGTAATCGGCTTCTGAAAAATGACGAAAAGACGATGTCTTACTGATTTCACTGCGGGCAATTGTCTCAAGCTTGTTTTTAAGGGCCACGATGGTCGGAACAATCTCCAGACTTTCATACCAGTTCCGAAATCCGATGACCGCTTCATCGACAATTCTTTCTCCCTTTAATGCTTCCATATTCCGGTCTTCAATATTTTCATCCACAATTTCTTTGAGATCATCAATGTTATATACATACGCATTGTTAAGACGGTTAATCTTCGGATCTATGTCCCGCGGAACGGCTATGTCGATGAAAAAGACAGGACGGTTACGCCGGGGCCGCATTATTTTCTTGATCTGTTGATGAAAAATGACAAAACCGGGTGCACCGGTTGAACTGATGACAATATCGATCTTTTCCAGATAGCCCGGAATCTCATCAAATCGAAGGGCCTTGCCGTTGAAACGGCCGGCCAGTTCAACAGCCCTTTCAAATGTCCGATTTGAGACAAAAACACATCCAACCCGGTTGCGAATCAGATGCTCGACAGCCAGTTCAGCCATTTCACCGGCACCCACAAGCAACACCTCTTTATTTTCCAGACTGCCGAATATTTTTCGGGCCAGCTCTATGGCTGCATAACTGATGGAAACCGCATGATCCCCTATGCCTGTTTCCGTACGAACGCGTTTGGCAACGGAAAAAGTACGGTGCAAAAGCCGGTTGAGAATCACACTGGTGGTTTTATTCCTGGTAGCCGTAAGGTAGGCTTCCTTTATCTGGCCCAGAATCTGTGGTTCACCCACCATCATGGAATCCAGGCTTGATGCAACCATAAAAAAATGCCGAACGGCTTCATCTCCCACATGGAAATACAACGAATCCTCGAATTGGGACAGGTGCAGATTTTTATAGCTGCAGAAAAAAGATTTGGCAGCCTTCCGGGCCTCTTCCGGGTCCTTGCTGGTCATGAGAATTTCAACCCGGTTGCAGGTGGACAGGAGGACGACTTCATTGATGGACGCTTGCTGCAGCAGTACCTCCAGGGCACTCGACTGTTCCTTTTTCGAAAAAGCCAGACATTCGCGCAGTTCCACCGAAGCGGTTTTATGGTTTAATCCTACTAATACAATGGTAAGCATAATAATTTATATGAAAGCAGTAAGATATACGTTCTGCTCACGACGCTTTACTTTCATTCTTTGTCAAAATCTTTAATATTTTACCTGCCGTGCATGGGCATTATTCATTATTACCAACGGGTGAATTCTCCGTGGTGACCCTCCAGCAAAAAATTAACCCCCATAAAGGTAAAAAGCAAAACGGCAAATCCGATTATGGACCAGATGGCGGCCTTGCGTCCCCTCCATCCTACGGTCAGGCGTTCGTGCAGCAAAACGGCATATATCAGCCAGGAGATGCCCGACCATATCTCCTTGGGGTCCCAGCTAATAAATCTGCCCCAGACTATCCTGGCGTATACAAGGCCGGTGATCAACCCGATGGTCAGCAGGGTAAAGCCGGCGGCAATGCAGGTATAACCGGCTGTATCCAGCCGTTCCAGAGCGGGCAGGCGGTTGAAAAAAAATCCGCGCTGTTTGGTTTTAATGGCATGTTCCTGGATCAGATACAAAATTCCGGCGGCGCAGGCCAGGGCAAACATGGCTTCACCACTGAATATTGTAATAATATGCAATACAAACCAGAAATTATTGAAAATCGCACCGGCCGGCATCGGCTTCCAATTCAGTCCGGATACCAGGACCATGATCAGGCCCAACAGGGGGGCGGCAAAAATTCCCATGACTTTCAACTTGAATTTAAATTGAAAATAGATGAAGGCCGCAGCCATGGCCCAACCGGCAATCAACAGATTACCCGGCAGGTTACCGGCCGGCAGGTGACCTGCTTTAATCAAAATCAGCGCAAGCGCAATTGAATGAACAAAAAAGCCGGCTAAAAACAGCCCATACCCGGTTTTGCACAGCAAGTCTTTTTGCAGAAAAAGATAGGTCAGGTACGCAACCGAACTCAACAGATACATCAAAACGGTTATGATAATGAATATTCCCATACATTACACCCCTGGGCTCTGTGAATCCGATACAGCCAATTTTTCAAATGTATACCCCGGCCCGAGGACTGTCAAAAGAAGCGCATCTATGGCCTGGATATCCTTATTTCGGATATAATCGACAAGGTTGCCGTCAATCAGCCGTTCAAAAAGATGCTTATGGGCTTCAGGGGCATGTTTCGTGTTTAGAAGTTTTTTCCGGACAGCACCCATCAAATACAAAAATTCTGCATATTCCGCTCCAAACTTATTTTCAAGATCCTTTTTAAGTTTTTTGGCAAATGCCGGACTCTTACCCGAGGTGGATACCGTTACCACAAGATCGCCACGCCGGACTATGGCGGGAAGGATAAAGTTGCATACTTTCGGGCGATCGGCAATATTACACAGCATATTTATCTCTTCGGCATCTTGGCTGATCCGGCGATTTAAGTCCTCATTATCGGTGGCACCAATGACAAGGAACATGCCGTCAAGATCAGTGGATCGATACGGCCGCTGTTTGATGGTGATACCTTTATTTTCCGACATGATTTGCAATTCACCTTCGACTTCCAAACTGACCACTGTAACAAACGCCCCGCATTCAATCAGTGTTTTGACTTTACGGAGGCCCACTTTGCCGCCACCCACAACCAGGCAGTGCCTATTTTTTATATCGAGATTTACCGGATAATAGCGCATGCTATAGATAATTCCCTAACCCGGACAAGCCGGAACCAGAATAAAAATGAAAAGTAAGAAATGAATATTGAAAATTTGTAGCATCGCTTCGCTTTGTCTTTTCTATTAAAATCGATAACTCGATCGAACACAAGGTTCACCCCTACACGCATCAATTTTCAATTATATTGGCCATCTCACATTTTTTGTACATAAAAACACAAATCAAGGGACTTAATGATGATCACTAAAGCCTTATCGTCAGCAGGTCCCGGGCCATATGTAAAGGACCGGCATAGGTTCTTCGGCATTGTTTTTTCATATCCACAGTATCGCAAACCGGATAAAAATGAGTCAGAATCATCTGCCGAACCGAGGCCCGGGTTGCAATTTCACCTGCCGGACGAGGGGTCAGATGCCCTTTTGTTTTCAGTTCATCGGGAAACGCGGCTTCGCAAATGAAAAGATCCGCATTTTTTGCCAGGGCAACCAGGTTTTCACTGACATCCGTATCACCCGAATAAACAATTGACTTGCCGCGGTTGTCGGTTATTCTAAATGCGATACTCTCTTCTCGGTGTTCAACCGGACGAGACTCCACGGCAAAATCAGCAAAACGCCGCGTATCATGGGAGCTGTTGCTAAGCTCAATAATATCCACGACTCCCGGAGCCAGTTCGATCCAGTCTCCATAAACATTTTGAAGGCGGCTGTAAAAAGAGACAAATCCCTTGCCCGCTATGATCGTAAGCGTCTTTTTGCGCTTACTTTTATCCGGGTATTTGGTGGCGAATAAAAAGGGCACCAGTTCTCCGGAATGATCGGGATGAAAGTGGCTCAAAAAAATATGGGAAATATCAAAAATCGAGCAACCGGCTTCGAGCAATCGGCGCATGGTGCCGGGACCGGCATCAAAAAGTAATTTTTTTGTGCCGGTCTCAATAAGCACTGAACAGGAACTGCGTTGCAGAGAAGGTACGCAGGTGCCTGATCCCAGAATAGTTACCGTTGTCCGGTTGTTTTCAACAGTCATTTCAAGCGAAATCCATTTTTTGTTAATTTTGTTGTTTCTTACTTCGGCCAGGGAATTATTTCAATCAAATTCTAAATTCCCGACAACTATCAGGCATATTCTTAAAGCTTTCGCAACACAGCCAAGCCTGATGCATAGGCGCTTAGGGTCTGGAAATGTAAAAATTATTTTTGTACGCACCCTTAGCCCTGCCATGAAAATTCATTGCTATTTTTTAATCGACAATAGTAAATTATCGAGCAAAGCAAGCGCAAATATTCAATCTGAACACACAAAACAGGAAAACACAATGGCCAGAGGCGAACAACTGGGAAGACAATGGAAAATTATTCAGACCCTGACTTCGGCCCTAAGGGGAAAATCCGTATCAGAGCTCGCAATAGACCTTGAGTGTCATCCTCGAACGGTATACAGGGATCTTGAAGCCCTTGAACTTGCCGGTTTTCCCGTGTATACGGACTGGAAAAACGGTAAAAATTTCTGGTTTTTGCTGGATACGGCTAAAAATTCAATCCCCATACCATTGAACCTGACCGAACTCATGGCCCTTTATTTCAGCCGGGACATGCTAAAAATACTCAAGGATACGGTGTTTTATGACGCCCTAAAATCCCTGTTTGCAAAAATTAAGACAACCCTGCCGATAGAATATATAAACTACCTGGAACAACTGGAGCAGAACCTACATGTGGGGTTTTCACCCTACAAAAAATATGGGGAATTCCGAAAAAAAATAAGCCAGGTAAACGAGGCCATCAGCAGCAGGAACTACATTGAAATCGAATATTTTACCATGAGCCGTAAACAAAAAAGCCAACGCCGGGTGGCACCTTATAAAATCTGGTTTTTCGATGGGACATTTTACCTGATTGGCTTCTGCTGCCTTCGCAGGGGGGTCCGTATTTTTGCGCTGGACCGGATCAAAACCCTTGAGCAGACGACCCATCAGTTTGAAATCCCTGAAGATTTTAATATAGAAAATTTTATGCAATCCAGTTTCGGGATTTTTGTAGGAAAGCCGACCACGGTTAAAATACATTTTTCAGGGGACATTGCCGGTTATGTCAGGGAAAAAATATGGCACACCAGCCAGACAATCGATGTTCAGGAAGACGGGTCTATCATCTTCACGGCCCGGGTTGCCGGCACAGATGAAATAAAATTCTGGGTTATGCGCTGGGGCAACAAAGCCCGCGTGATTGAACCCGAATCTCTGCGCCATGAAATCAAAACAGAAGCCGAGGCTGTCTTGAAAAATTACCAAAGTTGACTTGTATTGAGCACGGGTCTTTTCCAATCCCTTCAATATTTTTATACCCGGCTTGTGGCAAGTTTGATTTCCCCCTGAATGCCAAATGTAAAACTATTGTAAACCCCGAATGACCTTTTTACTTCCTTTTCGTATTGGTTGATAATCCATCAGCTTTTACAAAAAATCGTGTTTACTGACAGGCCGCTTTTTTACGGCTGCCTGTTCTGGAAATTTTAAAAAAATATGAGGTGAAAAAGTTGCATTACACAATTTTTGATACCCCGGTCCTGCGTACGGTAGCGCGCTGGGCTTCGATCCTTATTTTAAAGATTGCGGGCTGGCGAATCCATGGCCGGCTGCCGGATATATCCCGATTTGTTCTTATTGCAGCGCCCCACACCTCCAACTGGGATTTCCCGTTGACCCTTTTTATCGCGTTTGCGCTCAGAGCCAAAATTTACTGGATGGGCAAGGATGCAATCTTTCGTCCACCTTTAAGGCTTTTTTTTAAATGGCTCGGCGGCATCCCGGTCAACCGGTCTCGATCCAACAATATTGTGGCCCAGTCAATTGCGCAATTTAAAAAAAATGAAATATTGATCCTGGCCGTTCCACCGGCCGGCACCCGCAAACGGGTGATGTACTGGAAATCCGGCTTTTACCATATCGCCAACGGCGCACAGGTTCCGATCGTTCTCGGGTTTTTAGACTACCGCCGCAGGATGGGGGGGATCGGGCCGATGATCCGGCCGACCGGGGACATTGAAGCGGATATGGTGGCCATTCGGGCTTTTTATAAGGACATCACCGGAAAATACGCCCGCCAGTCGATGGCTTCGACAGAATTCAGGGAAAGCCCTGCAGCCTCCGGGTGAGGGGCTTTTTTTATACCGGATTGATTTCAACGGTACTGGCCTATTCCCTGTGGGGCAAATTGTTTCAGCGGACTTCCGGCGGTGGTTTTTTTTAAAATTTTTTGAAAGGGCCGGGCAGTACTCGTTGAAAGTTCTCGAACACTGCCCGTTTGATCCTGAATGGCCCCGTCACCCCCCCCCCTATTTATTTTTTTCATATTTTGAAAAATAACTT
>CAZFXX010000187.1:0-6502 GCA_964522985.1 uncultured Desulfobacteraceae bacterium | reverse complement strand
CAACAGATAATGGGTGTTGATATCCTCCGCGGCTGACAAAAAGCTGTCCGGTGTGGCCACCACGGGTATGCCAAGGGCTTTTGCGGTGCAATAAAGCGGATGGTGAAAGGGCAGGGGGCGCCGCGGTATGGCGGCGGCAACATGCAGACCGGCACCATGCCATGGGGCCAGCAATTCTGCATTTTGGGTCAAAATCGTCAGGTCGCCTGCAAGGGACATAACGCTTTTTTTCAGTTCAAATGTTTTATCCATGTGTCGACGGGTAATCAGACGGCAGAGACTGCGGTAACCCTTTTTGTTTTTAACCAGACAGACGGCGCGTTGACTGCACGTGGGATCGGTGACCTCGGCGCCTATGATGGGTACGAGCCCTTCCTTCCTGCATGCGTTTAAAAACGGCCATAATCCATAGAGGTTGTCGGTGTCGGTGAGGGCCAGACGGGTATAGCCCAGACGCCGGGCATTGCGGCAGATGTCTTGAATGGCGCTTGTGCCCCACATCAGGGAATAATGGGATCGAACCGTCAGGGGGATCATGCTGCCAGGCTCCTTCCCATGTGAATTGAACCTGGTCCAAAGCGATGACGGATGGCGTCCATGGCACTGACAATGCCATCCCGTTTTTCACTGTGTTGCCGGTCGTTTTCAAACAGGGCCATCTGGGCCGGTGGAAAGACCAGGCGGTCGCAGACCAGGCCCATGTGCCGTATGCGCACCCGCCGTTTCCATGCCGCCGACAGGGCGCGCCCAGCTACTTCAAAAAGATCCAGGTCATTGGCGGTAGCCGGCCTTGCCCATGCCTGCCGGATACAGCGTTTGCCGTCCGTGTAGCTCAGAAAAAGCCCAATACGGCGTGCGGCCAGGCGGCGTTTGCGCAGGCACTGGCCTGTCTGTTCAACCAGTCGATACAGATGACTTTCAAGGATCGGCGCATCATTGGTGTCCTGGCTGAATTCATGCTCGACCCTGATAACAGGCGGGTGCTGCCCAAGTGGTAATACCGGAGATGGATCAATCCCGCGCATGGTTTCATAAATAAAGGGGGCGCGTTTGCCAAAGGGGAGCTGAAGCTGCGCAAGGCTTAATGCGGTCACCTGGAAAACATGGGTGAGGTTAAATTCGTTCAGCCGGATCAGGTCATTTTTTTCGATACCCGGGACCAGGCATAGCGGCAACGGGGCCAGGACATCGGATTCATCGCCGGATCCTACAATATATTCACCAGCGGGTTTGACAAGGCGTGAGGCTACTTTGGCCATCAGTTTGTTGGGGGCCACCGACCAGATGGGGTTCAGGCCGAGGTCGTTTTTGATCTGCCGGTGCAGCCGCCAGGCCACATCCATTGGCGGGCCCAGCAGGCGATGCGTGCCGGTGATGTCCATGAACAGGTGACCGTCTCCGTGCCCGGATTCGATGAGCGGTGAATAAGGCAGGACCTGCTTCAGCAGGGATTGCATGGCCCTGTCGTAGCGGTCGGGGTGAGGGGTGATAACCGCGGCATCGCGGCACAACTGCATGGCCCGGCCCAGCAGCATGCCCTTGCGGATTCCGGACCGGTAGGCTTCGTCGCTCATATCATATACCGCAGACCGGTAGGCTTTCCCCGGTACAATAAGTATCGGCCGATTGATTAGCCGGTGATCGATGAGCCGTTCCACCGCTACGGCAAAATCGGCAATATTCAGATGAATGATGGAACGTTCCAATTATATCAGCCCCTGTTCGGTCAGGATGCGGGTCAGGTGCACGGCGTTGTCGGGTGCCTGGGCACGGACGTGGTTGTTAAAGAAAATGATGCCGCTGCGGGCGTTATCGGCCATGGTTTTAATGTACACATCGCTCCATTCGCGCAGCTCAGCATCGTTGTAATGGTAGTCAAACTGTTTTTGCATGTTGCCACAGCGCCATCCTTTTGTATTGCGGCCGTGAAAGCGGATATAAAAAAGATTCGGACTGGTGACGACATCCAGACAAGGAAACAGGCCGGGCAGGTTAGGTTCATCCACTGCCACGAGGGTGATTTTGCGTCTTTCCAGCTCGGCAAAGACCCTGTCAGTGGCCCAGGATGCGTGGCGAAATTCCACTGCCGCGGGCAGCCCGGCCAGTTCATCCAGCAGCAATGCCAGGTATTTGCGATTTTGCATTGTACGGGGAAAAGATTTTGGAAATTGGAGAAGAATCGCCGCCAGTTGCCGGGACTGCACCAGGGGCGCGATGCCATCCCGGTATTGGGCAACCTGCATGCGCCATGTATTCGTATCGATTTCATGGGTCAGGGTGCGGGTCAGTTTGGCGGCAAAAGTGAAATTTGCGGGCACTTTTCGGCGCATTCGTTCAATGGCCCGGGATCTGGGCATCTGGTACCAGGTATAGTTCAATTCGGTCGTATTGAACGTTTCGGCATAGCACGCCAGCATATTGCCGGTCCGGGTGCCGGGGGGATAAAATCCCGCATCAATCCATTCCGTATAAGAATATCCGCTGGTGCCCACCTGCAGACGGCACGGGGGCTTGGGTGTATGGCTGTGAGTGTGATCCACGCTGCTTGTCTCTCTGTGTAATTTTTATTCTCAATGATATTGAATAATGAGAATAAAAAATTTGGGGTACCGCCCTGTCAATTGAACAGTGAATAGTGAAAATTGACTACTTGCAGTATCGCTTCGCTCGGTCTTTGATAATACTCTCATATCCTGGCAGGCACAGAAAAGAACGACAGTATTGAGTATTGGGGGAAATGAAGCTGGTAATTTATTTCTTATTATTTTTATATAAAAAACGGTAGAATACCTTCATTTTTCACTATTCAATTCTTACTATTCAATTTTAAGTCCCTCCGGTCCCCGCTGGATACCGATGACCCTGCCCTGGATCAGCACTTCCCCGAAGCTGTAATACATGGGCTTGTAATCGGCATTTTCAGGCCGCAGTTCAATGCGGTCACCCTGAAGGAAAAAACGTTTGACAGTGGCTTCCTCATGATTGATGAGGGCCACCACGATTTCCCTGTTCCGGGCGTACTGGCACGGTTCGCAGATGGCCAGATCATCGGCAAGAATACCGGCATTTTTCATTGAATCACCCTGTACCCGCAACGCAAAAAGGTTCTGTCCCCGATAAATAGCGGCATCGAGTACAATGCTGCCGTCCCATTCCTGCTGGGCATACATGGGCAACCCGGCCCTTACCTGCCCGATAACCGGAACCTCACGCCAGCGCTGCAGGCCGGATGTCTTGCTGATACGGTTTAAGATGTGCAGGGTGCGGCTGTAGCGTCCCTGTCGTTTTACATACCCTTTTTCTTCCAGAATTTTCAGGCTCTGGGACACGGCCGAATGGCTTACGCCAAAATCCATGGCTGCCTGCCGCAGGCTGGGCGGCTTCCCGTCCCGGGTGATGGCACCCTGAAGGTAGGATAGAAACTGTTTTTGTTTTGGCGTGAGGTCTGATTGCATGGACGCCTCCAATTCTGTGTATTTGATGATCGACCGAATAAAAAAGAGATAAGGAATTCAACATAGAATACCTTCCGAGCACAAGCTGTAATATATAAAAATGTAAATGTCAATGTAAAGTTAAATGTTCAGGAGTTCAACGCGACAGGACGGCAGGGGGCAATATAAAAAAAGCTGCATCATTGGGATAATGCCATGCAGTGTCTAAACGAAAAGCCCGTTCAGATACAATTTTAAATGTTGAATTGAGAAAAGAAACAGCTTCATTATGTTAACAACGCCAGCCCTGAATGGAGAAAACAATTTTCGGGATTTTCATTCAGACATTAGCGAAGCCATAAATATTCAATTCTTATAGTAACGATCCTTTTCACTATAGATGCATCCGCAGTATTGCTGGCGGTAGAGGTTAAGTTGCTTTGATTCGGCAATGCCTTCTTTCCAGCCTTTTCTGAAATCGGCATAGTAAAAGGGGACCCCCACTCTGCGGCCGATGGATTGGCCCATGGATTTTAGCAGGGCATGATTCTGGAATTTGCTGTACAGGAGGGTGGAGCTGAAATAATCGAATTTTCCATGTCTGGCCAGCAGGGCAGTGGCTCTGAGACGGTCATGATAGCAGTAGTTGCACCGGTCCGATTCCCGGAAAACCACGTTCTGGATAAACCCTTCCAGATCATAGCCCGGCTGGTAGATCACTTTCATATCAATGGTGCCGGCATACGATTCAAGGGTCTGCTGACGTTTCAGGCATTCGGTGTAGGGATGGATATTATGCCGGTAAAAAAAACCCATTACCTCCATATCCTCGTCCCGCAGGACCTTTATCGGGTATATGGCGCAGGGGGCGCAGCAGATGTGCAGCAGTATTTTCATTGGCGGGCTCCAAAAATTGCGGTTCCCACGCGCACCAGCGTGGCGCCTTCTTCTATGGCCGCTTCAAAATCTCCGGACATGCCCATGGACAGTTCATCCATGGATACATTGGGAATATGGGTCCGTTGGATCTGTTGTTGAAGGTGGACAAGGGCCTTGAAAAAAGGGCGGGCCCTGTCCGGGTCATCAAAATAGGGGGGCATGGTCATGAGTCCCTTGATGGAAAGATTGCTTAATTCGCTGACGGACCGAACCAGTTCGAGGGTCTGGGCTTCATGCACGCCGCCCTTGGTTTTTTCCCTGCTGATATTGACCTGGATGAGAATCGGCTGAATTTTGTTTATTTTTTTGGCGGATTTATTCAGTTCTCTAGCAAGCTTGAAAGAATCCACCGAATGAATCAGGTCAAAAATTTGTACTGCATATTTGGCCTTGTTGGACTGGAGATGGCCGATATAATGCCAGTCCACGGTGCAATCACCCAGGGCCTTGAATTTTTCCCGGGCCTCCTGAATATAATTTTCACCGATTATCGTAGCACCGGCGGCAATAGCCTCGCGGACCAGTTCGGCCGGTTTGGTTTTACCCACCGCCACCAGTCGGATAGATTCCGAACCACGTCCGCAGACAGTGGCCGCGTTTTTGATACGGGTTTTGATACGCTCTATTTTTTGCTTCATTATAATTCCTTCCTCAATCCCATGACACCCTGTTTAATAAGAAATTCAATGACTTCACAAACCGGAAGCCCGACAACGTTGGTATATGATCCATTAATGGCTTTAACCAGAAACGTCCCGAGTCCCTGAATGGCATATGCGCCGGCTTTGTCAAACGGTTCATCCGAGCCGATATACCACTCGATTTCATCCTTGCTTAGTTGTTTGAACAGAACCGATGTCGTGACGGTTTCCGAAAAAAGGACCTGCCTGGATTCACAGCAGATGCAGTAGCCGGTCAAAACCTGATGGGTTTTTCCACTGAGCTGCTGCAGCATGACGCAGGCCTGCTCTTTTGAGCGGGGTTTGCCCAGGATGGTCTCGTCGATGAGTACGATGGTATCGGCCCCGATGACCCAGCTTTTCGGATATTTTCGGGCAATATCCCGGGCTTTGGCTTTCGCCAGTACCCGGACATACGTTTCCGGGGTAGACAAGGGGAACTTGTTTTCATCGATAGTGCTGGGAATCACCTCAAATTCGAGTCCGGCCTGGGTCAGCAGGTAGTGTCTTCGGGGAGATTTGGATGCCAGAATAAGGTTTGCTTTTGAGTCGGTTGTTTGCATGGGGATTAATTAACAAATGAAATAGGATTTGACAAGAATCAAACCGTAAAATTATAGTTGACATGACAGTTTGCCCCCCAGCCTGGTGCGGGCATATTTTTTTTAGCGTTTAACCTTTTTTCCAGGGGCAATAGGGCGGATGGACATGCGGAAAATTTTGATTCTGGGGGCTGGAAAATTCGGGTTGAAAGCGGCAAAGGCGGCCGGACGCAGGTGGCCCGGAAGCGATATCCTGGTGGTTGACCAGGATGTTCAAGCCTGTCGGGAGGTTGAACGGCAGCAATTTAAGGTGGTGTGCGAACCGGGGATCAATTTTCTTGCCGGCAGAATGCAGGCGCCGCACAGGCCCGGCTGGATTGTTCCCTGCATCCCGGTGCATGTGGCATATGAATGGATTAAACTATTTCTGGCCCCCCGGTACCACGTGGAAACACTGCCGGTTCCAAGGGAGGTTGCCGGAATGCTGCCCAATACCATGAACGGAACCGGCGGGGCTCTTTATATGAGTAATGCGGATTTTATCTGCCCGGACAACTGCCTGGAACCCGATGATATCTGCACCTATACCGGCAAACCCCGACCTGTCGTCATGCACCGGTTACTGGCCGCTATCGATTATAAAAATTATAGACCGGTGGCTTTAAAAAGCAGGCAAATAGGCCCCGGCGTCGGCGGGTATAAAACGGAAGATCTGTTGCGCAGCCTGGATCAAGTCCTTGATGCCGGTGCACCCGTTTTACTGAGTACGGCCTGCAAATGCCATGGCGTCATGCATTGTTTGGAGGTAATACCTAACCTGGCAAAGCCAGAACCAAATTGAATATTGAAAAGTGAGAAGTGGTGCGGCCGGGCAAGGTCGCATATTTTAGCGGGTGAGAATCCCGTC
>CAZFXX010000186.1:0-6556 GCA_964522985.1 uncultured Desulfobacteraceae bacterium | reverse complement strand
AAATGATTGTCCAAAAAATCATGCTTAAAATGGCCATTTTTCACGAGGTCTGTAAAAAGGATTTATGATGTCTTTATCTTCGAACTCACATAAGAGGAATTAAAAAGTTGGAGGTCGCAATTTGCGACCTCCAACTAATATATAATGGGATTACGTATTCCTCCCTTTGTATTTACATTTCACAAAACGGATTATGCGGGCCATGGCCGGGAATTCCAATTTAGTTTTGATGTGAATTACATTGCAAAAAGGTAAGGCAAAATCAGCAAGCTGATTCATTTTATTAAAATGATGCAGTTCGGTGCTGATGTGCAGGTGGTGGCACCGGATGAATCGAGAAATGAGGTAAGACAGGAGATCCAAAAGATGGTGGGATTGTATTCGGCAAAGATATGACATTCCGCCAGGTTAAATTCGACAGGGCACAAAGAATTCCACTCGTAGGGTGGGCTGTGCCCACCAAATGATCGAAAGCCTTTTTATTTTTTTTGATGGGTACCTAAATGTCCCAGCTGGTGTGGAAATAAGAGATAAAAAGCATAATAAAAATAATGAGTAAAGGTAACTGAAATGGAGAAATATTATGCGCATTCCGCAGACTCCGAGGATAAATCTGAATGGCAAACATTAGAAGATCATTTGCTCGGTGTTGCGAACAAAGCAGAAAAATTTGCTGATGCTTTTGGAGCAAGGGATTGGGGTCATTGCGCAGGACTGTTACATGACATGGGTAAAGCAACAAGTGCTTTTCAGCGCAGGCTTGAGGGCAGGCTGGATCGGGTAGATCATTCAACCTTTGGGGCACGATTGGCAAAAGACAACGGTGGCCGACTCGGCCTACTTCTGGCCTACATCCTTGCCGGGCACCATGGCGGTCTTCCCGATGGCGGATATCAGGAGACCCAGCTACATTTTCGCTTAAAGTATGGCAACGTGCCAAAGGATGCCAAGATAGTTATCGAGACTGACTGTCATGGTGACCTTAGCCTACCGTTTAAATTATCTCGCGAGCGCGGAGGGTTTTCCCTCTCCTTTTTTACACGAATGATTTTTTCCTGCCTTGTGGATGCTGATTTTCTCGATACCGAGGAATTTTGCGATCCCCATAAGGCAGTAGAAAGACCTTTCGGTCTAAAAATTGAAATATTTCCAGCGCTTCAGCGTAAATTGAATACACATATGCAAACGATAATAAAGAAAGCTGCTCCCACAGATGTGAATGCTATACGCCAAAAAATTTTGACTCAATGCAGAGAAAAAGCAAAATTTCAACAACAAATTTTCTCTCTTACAGTGCCAACAGGCGGTGGCAAAACGTTGTCTTCCATGTCTTTTGCTTTGGACCATGCCGTTAAACATGGACTGAATCGAATCATTTATGCGATTCCTTTTACTTCTATTATTGAACAAAATGCGCGGGTGTTTCAGGACATTCTGGGACGTGAACAGGTGCTGGAACACCATTGTAATTATAAAGAAAAGGATGAACCCGAAGAGGCAGCTTACAACCGGCGGCGAGGAATGGCGACTGAAAACTGGGATGCACCTGTTGTGGTTACTACAAATGTACAGCTTTTCGAATCCCTTTTTAGCAACAAAACATCACGGTGCCGTAAGTTGCACAACATTGCCCGCAGCGTGATCGTGCTGGACGAAGCCCAGGCAATCCCCACGGAATACCTTGAGCCCTGCCTTGCTGGGCTTCGCGAGTTGGTCGAACATTATGGTTGTAGTGTTGTCTTATGCACTGCCACCCAACCGGCTCTGGATGACAAAAGCAATCTGCGAACGGCCCTGCCTGAAATCAGGGAAATCGTCGATGACCCATCCCAGTTCTATACTGATTTACAGCGTACCAACGTGAGTTTCATCGGTCGAAAAACGGATAATGAACTTGCGGATCTTCTGGATAAAGAGAGACAGGCGCTGTGTATCGTCTCCACCAAGCCTCAAGCCAAAATCGTATTTAAGTTTCTATCAAAGGAGGAAGGTGCTTTTCATCTTTCCACCAATATGTATCCGCAGCACCGGCGACGGGTACTTGATACAATCCACAAACGGCTTAAAAATAAAAAATTGTGCCGTGTGGTCTCAACTTCTCTTGTTGAAGCAGGTGTTGATCTTGATTTTCCGGTGGTTTATCGGGCAATGGCGGGTCTGGATTCCATTGCCCAGGCCGCGGGCCGTTGTAATCGGGAAGGAAAAATGGATGAGAAAGGTAGTGTCTTTGTTTTTGAACCGGAAAAAACGCCGCGTATGCCCTGGCTCAAGCGCTGTATTTCAAGAGCTCACGAGACTTTACGCAGCCTGCCTGATATTGATCCTTTGGGTATTAAAGTAATGCGGCGTTATTTTGAACTGCTTTATGACGTGCAGGAGTTGGATAAAAAAAAGATTATGCGCATGTTGAATCCAGCAAAATTGCAAAAGGAATTGTTTTTTCCATTCAAAGAAGCAGCCTTGGCATTTCGATTTATTGAGGAAGAAAGTGTCGGTGTGGTGGTGGCTATTGAACCGGAGGCTAAAAAACTGGTTCAGGAGTTACGTCACACGGAGTTTCCACGCACCACACTCAGGAAATTACAGCAATACAGCGTTGCGTTGCGGTTGAATGAATATGCTGTCCTGGAAGCGACTGGAGCCTTGGAACTGCTTCGTGGGGAAATCCCTGTTTTAATCAATAGTGAGGCGTATAACGCGCATATTGGGTTGATTGTAGATGGAGGAGACGTCTGGAGGGTGGAAGATTTGATTTTTAATTATTAATACACTTCTTTCCATGAAAAAATTTTCTTGACAATGGGCGATTCTTTACTTACTCTTAAAATATCATCGATAGGGTAAAGATAAAGAGGAATATGATATGCGCCTAAAACTAAAAGTCTCATTTTTCGGAAAGAAGATTTTGGACGTCGAAATTATTTTAGAGCCCCCATAGAGGGGTTCTTTATGTGATGGTCGTTCCCTACGTGGCGTGGGGACGTGGGTTGAAACATGGAAAGAAGGGAATTGAGGGGAGCTCGGACCGCCAATTTGGCGGTCCGTATCCTTTTAAAAAAAGGAGGAGCCTATGGCCTTTGGCATCAAACTGCGAGTCTGGGGAGATTATGCCTGCTTCACCAGGCCGGAAATGAAGGTGGAACGTGTCTCTTATGACGTAATGACACCCTCTGCAGCACGGGGAATTTTAGAGGCGATCCACTGGAAACCAGCGATTCGATGGGTGATTGATAGTATTCATGTTTTACGTCCTATCAAATTTGATAATATTCGCCGCAATGAAGTCGCCTCCAAAATTTCCAAACCAAACCCGGCAACGGCGATGCGCGATGGGAAGCGTCTTTATTTTCTTGTGGACGATGGCAAAAACAGACAGCAGAGGGCTACCACCTTGCTGCGTGATGTAGAGTATATTATCGAAGCTCATTTTCAATTAACCGAAAAAGCCGGTGCAGATGATAACGAGGGAAAGCATGTAAGTATTTTCAAGCGGCGCGCAAAAACTGGCCAATTTTTTCATCAACCATGCCTGGGTTGCCGGGAATTTCCAGCCTCTTTTGAATTGTTGGGAGATGATTCCCCGGTATCCTATTATGCGGGCCAAATAAAAGATCTTGGTTATATGTTATTGGATATCGATTTTGCCAACAATATGAACCCGTTGTTTTTCAAAGCCATCATGGAAGACGGCATCGTTCATCCTCCTTCACCACTTTCTGCGGAGGTGCGATCATGATTCTTCAAGCATTGAACAGTTATTACGAACGATTGGGGGCTGATCCCGAATCAGGAATGCCACCTTTTGGTACAAGTATGGAAAATGTCTCCTTTGCCTTGGTACTTTCTGCTGTCGGCACCCTTCTGGCCGTTGAAGATCTGCGGGAGCAGCAAGGCAGGAAGCTGAGCCCGCAAAAGCTGCCTGTCCCTGCTGCAGTTACCAGGACATCCGGGATAAAGGCGAATTTTATATGGGATAAGGCGGCCTATGTTTTTGGTAGTGATGCTGATGGTCCTACGGAGAAAAACACGCAGCGTTTTGAAGCCTTTAAGGATTTACTCCGGATCGTTGGTGAAGGGATAGATGACCAGGGATTCGCCGCGGTCTTATCCTTTGTGCAATCATGGGATAGTAGTTGGACTGAAACGATTATTGGACAATATCAACCCTGGGAAGATGTTTTCAATGCTAATCTTGTATTCAGGCTGGACGGCGTACCCGGTTTTATTCACAACCGCATGCCTATCCAAACGGCTTGGCAATCGTATAGCCGGCAGGCATCTGATGCCCCGTCCATTCAGTGCCTGATCAATGGAGAAAAAGATGTCCCCCAGGCTCGTGTGCATACACCCATCAAAGGTGTCAGGGGAGGGCAGACATCGGGAGGCTATATTGTTTCTTTCAATGCTTCGGCTTTTATCTCCTATGGGCAGGCCAAAGCCGCCGTTGCCGAAAAATCTGCATTTGCTTATACAACGGCCCTCAACTCATTATTGGCGGGCAAGAGTCGTCAAAAAGTTGTTGTCGGCGATATGACGCTGGTGTTTTGGGCGAAAGATGCCAGTCCGGCAGAGACGTTTTTTGCAGATTTTTTTGATCCACCTGTAGAGCCTGATGATAAACAGGAGAGTGAGGACGACCAACAAACTACCGAAAAAATCCGTGGATTGCTTCAGGCCATCCGTGACGGTAGGCGGGCAACCGATTTTATTCCCGATCTGGACGATTCGGTTCGCTTTTATATTCTTGGCATGTCACCCAATGCCGCTCGGCTGTCTATCCGTTTTTGGGAGACCGATAGTTTGGGAAATTTGCTGTCGCGGATCGGCAAACATTTTAAACACCTCGCCATTGTGCGACAGTTCGACAACGAACCGGAATTTCCGCCACTATGGCGCTTGTTGTGTCAAACCGCCACCCTTGGTAAAAGTGAAAATGTTTCGCCCGTTTTGGCCGGGGGGATGGCAAGGGCCATGCTGACCGGTACGCGTTATCCACAAAATTTGTTGCCTGTTGTGCTTGAACGTATTCGTGCCGAGCATAGTGTTACCTATTTTCGAGCGGCTTTACTTAAAGCCTTTCTCATCCGCAATACATCCGATAAACAAATGGAGGTATCCATGTCATTGAATCCGGACAGAACTGATCTTCCGTATCTGTTGGGCCGTCTCTTTGCCGTTTTGGAAAAGGCACAGGAAGAGGCTATTCCAAACACCAATGCAACCATCAAAGATCGTTACCTTGCCTCTGCGTCGGCAACGCCGGGACAGATTTTTCATATGTTGCTGAAAAATTCGGCCAATCATATTGCCAAGCTTCGCAAAGACCCGGCAAAGAAAGGGCGGGCGATATATTACGATATCATGACTCAGGATATTATTGCGAAATTTGATAATTATCCGGCAACGCTTACAGCCGAAGAGCAGGGCTTGTTTATGATTGGTTATTATCATCAACGCAAAGATTTTTTTACCAAAAAAACTCAGGAGGATTAGAACATGACTACTATTGCCAACCGTTATGAATTTGTATTGTTATTCGATGTTGAAAACGGAAATCCTAATGGTGATCCCGATGCGGGGAATATGCCTCGCTTCGATCCGGAAACCGGTCATGGATTGGTAACCGACGTCTGCCTGAAACGTAAAATTCGCAATTACGTGGCCCTATCAAAAGAAGGCGCAGAAGGGTTCAATATATATATTCAGGAAAAGGCCGTGCTCAATGATACTAATACGCTTGCCTATAAAGAATTCAACCTTGAGCCCATAAAAAAGAAGCTTCCCAAAAAGATAGAAGATGCAAAAAAAGTCACCGGTTGGATGTGTGCTAACTTTTATGATATTCGCAGCTTTGGAGCAGTAATGACCACTGAAATCAACTGTGGTCAGGTGCGGGGACCTGTCCAGGTGGCTTTTGCCAAAAGCGTCGAGCCTATTGTTTCCCGGGAAATCAGTATTACGCGTATGGCGGTAACCAACATAAAGGATTTGGAAAAAGAACGCACTATGGGGCGTAAGCATATCGTCCCTTATGGCCTTTATTTGGCAAAGGGTTTCATCTCGGCTTCATTGGCGGAGAAAACCGATTTTGGTGAGGAAGATTTGAATCTACTCTGGGATGCGCTCATCAATATGTTTGAACATGATCGTTCCGCCGCCAGAGGCGTTATGAGCAGCCGTAAACTTTTTGTATTCAAACACGATAACAAACTAGGCAATGCGCCGGCACATCAATTGTTCGACTTGATTCAAATTGAACGTAACAATCGCTCTCAAGGACCGGCCCGGGCTTTTACGGATTATGATGTAACTGTTGCAAATACTCCTGCCGGAGTCGAGCTTAAAGAGATGCTTTAAGCTTTGAGCCACCCGCTTCATCACCTTGATTAGTGTCTGTTATAGGTTGCCTGTTGTCTGTTTATTCCAACTGTAGAACCGGTTAATTTTATTCAGGCCCCCATATAGCCGGCAAACTACTTATCCTTAATCGACAGGAGAGATGATGGAAACAAGCATAGCTGTTTTCAGAGGTAAGGGAATCAGGAAGACGATTCAC
>CAZFXX010000185.1:0-6565 GCA_964522985.1 uncultured Desulfobacteraceae bacterium | reverse complement strand
CAGTGGTGACGGCCTTTGGGGATGATGAGGGATGGGATACCGAGATCGGCCTCAAAACAGAAATCGTTCCCCTTGCAAAGCCATTTGGATTGTACGCCGGCAACCTCTTTCAGGGAATCGTAAAACTGGATGGGAAGGCAGTGCCCTATGCCGAAGTGGAAGTGGAATACTATAATACCGACGGAAAAGCCACCGCCCCCACCGGGTACATGGTCACCCAGACCATCAAGGCCGATACAAACGGTGTTTTTTCCTATGCCGCACCGGCTGCCGGATGGTGGGGATTTGCCGCCCTGAATGCGGCGGATTACCGGATAAAGCAGGACGGGCAGGACAAGGATGTGGAACTGGGAGCCGTGATCTGGGTCCGGTTTCATGAATGGCAGTAAGGTGGGCGCACAGCCCTCCCTGTAATAATTTTAACCGGAAGATATTTATGCATATTTCCGAAGGTATTTTATCGGCCCAGGTGCTGATATCAGGCGGTGTTCTGACCGCCGCAGGTACTGCCATCGGGCTGAAAAAGCTGGATTACGACCGCATTGCTCAGGTCGGCATGCTGAGTGCGGCTTTTTTCGTGGCATCCCTGATTCATGTCAACATCGGCCCTTCCAGTGTTCACCTGATTTTAAACGGCATTGTGGGCCTGCTCCTGGGATGGGCCGCTTTCCCGGCCCTGCTGGTGGCCCTGACCCTGCAATCCGTCTTTTTCCAGTTCGGCGGTATCACCGTGCTCGGTGTCAATACGGTTATCATGGCCCTGCCGTCGGTTGTCTGTTATTATCTATTCGGCCCTTTGCTGCATCAAAAAACAGCGGTTGCCATAACAGGCGCATTTGCCTGTGGTTTTACAGCGGTTTTTTTATCGTCCATCCTTTTAGGTGTATCGCTGGTATTTACCGAGCAGAACTTCTGGGCGGTATCTTCGCTGGTGATACTGGCCCACATTCCGGTTATGATGATAGAGGGCATTATCACCGCCTTCTGTGTGGCTTTTTTAAAAAAAGTGCAGCCCGAGCTGCTGCCGGGATTTTTTAAATAACCATCCGGGAAAACAAAATAAAAACACCTGCTTTGAGGCCAACATGAAAACTGCCAGAATCGTAAACAAAAAAACGATATGTAAACCATTTTTAATTGCGCTCGCTATCTGGATCATTACCCCACCGATTACGGTGTGGGCCCATAAGGTAATTGTGTTTGCATGGACTGAAGGGGATACGGTTTATACCGAGAGTAAATTCAGCGGCGGTAAGCGGGTAAATAGCGGCATCATAAAGGTCTACGCCCCTGATGGCCGGAAACTGATTGAAGGGCGAACCAATGCGGCAGGAGAATATTCATTTACAATACCGCAAAAGACAGATCTGAAAATTGTCCTTGATGCGGGAATGGGGCACCGGGGCGAATGGACCCTGATGCGCGATGAAATTGAGGGCACATCCGATCTCGATACAAAACAGGCTCTTGTGGAAAAAATCGCTGAAAATCGCCGGGATGAAACTCTCCTGCCGGTGCCGGCAACCGGCTGTGCCGATATTAAAGCCGGAATTGAAAAAGCCCTTGATAAAAAGCTGAAACCGCTGATCAGAAGGCTGAATCGTATTGAGCATCAGAATGACGGTCCGGCCCTTACGGATATTCTAGGCGGATTGGGTTATATCCTGGGCTTGATCGGCATCGCCGCCTATGTTCATTCCAGACGCAGAGGGAAATGACCTAATATGATTACCGAACCTTTTGCCATTGGAAATTCCTGGATACATAGAATCGACCCAAGGTTGAAAATTTCTTTTGCAACTTTGTATTCCTTTCTTATCGCACTGTCCGACAGATTTCCGACCCTTATTACAGGCCTTGTAATTTCTATTGGTCTGGTTGCCATAGCCCGCCTGAATATCCGGCAGGTGTCCAAAAGGCTGATTGTCGTATCCGGATTTTTACTCCTTTTATGGGTGGTAATGCCGCTGACCTATGAAGGCCCGGCCATGTACCGTTTAGGTCCGCTTACCCTCACCCGGCCCGGTATCACCCTGTCGGCACAGATGACCCTTAAGTCGATTTCGATTCTACTGATATTTATGGCACTGGTGGCCACCATGACATTTGCCACATTGGGCTATGCCCTCGACCGCCTCCATGTTTCCGGCAAACTGGTTCATCTTTTTTTATTGACCTACCGCTATATTTTTGTCATCGAAAAGGAATACCGACGCCTGCTCAGGGCGGCCCGGATGCGCAGCTTTCACCCCGGCACCAACCTGCACTCTTATAAAACCTATGCCTATATTATCGGCATGCTTTTTGTCCGCGCTTCGGCCAGGGCCCGGCGGGTCCATCAGGCAATGATCTGTCGCGGATTCAAAGGCCGGTTCTACTGCCTGCAGGAATTCAAATCCGCTGGATGCGACCTGTTTTTTTTGATTTTAATGACACTGATCTCAATGGGCTTGATTTATTTACAATGGATATATTGAAAAAAAAACAACCTATCATAGAGTTAAAGGGCATCAGCTATGCCTATCCGGGCGGGCGGCAGGTCCTGGATAACCTTGATTTTACACTCTCCCGCAAAGACCGGATTGGGCTGGTAGCGCCTAACGGGAGCGGCAAAACCACTCTTTTTTATGTAATTATGGGTCTGTTGAAACCTTCTTCAGGAAGTATTAAAATTTTTGGGAAACCGGTTTTCAAAGAAAAAGATTTTCGGGATGTCCGTCGCCGCATCGGGCTTTTGTTTCAGGATGCGGATGATCAGCTTTTCAGCCCGACGGTCCTAGAAGATGTTGCTTTTGGCCCCCTTAACCTTGGGAAGTCAACTCGTGAAGCCGTTGAAATTTCACGTAAAACACTTGCCTTTCTTGGAATGTCCGAATTTGAAGACCGCATAACCTTTAAGTTATCCGGTGGTGAGAAACGGATGATCTCCCTGGCCACAGTGCTGGCAATGGCGCCCGAAGTCCTCCTCCTGGACGAACCCACCACCGGGCTGGATAACGCTACCCGCAAAATACTTGTCAACGTACTGAAGTCCCTGGACATGTCGCTCATCCTGATTTCCCACAGTGCTGATTTTCTGGCCGGTGCCACCGATACAATCTGCTCCATGGAAAACGGCCGCATTCTGACCGATGAGCAGGTCCACTTTCATTATCACTATCATGCCCACACCCGGGGTACGATCCCGCATAAACACAAAGAACCGAAATAATTTTATAGGTTGCTTAGGCTGAGGGGGTTCTGACTATCCACCTTCAGCCCTCTACCTTAACGCCTTCTTGCCGGTAACCTTCAGCTTTGATCCCATACCTGCGCATGATCTGCTGCAGGGCCTGTCTTTCCAGTTCGCACTTCCGCGCTGCCCTGGAGACATTTCCACCGCTGTGGGAAAGCAGGTGGCCGATATACGCCGCGTTGAACCGCTGCAGGGTCTGTTCCTTTGCCGCCTTGTAGGACAGATTCTGGAACCTGTTTCCCATTATCGGCACGGGGGCCATCTCTTCTGAAAGACCCAAATCCCGTGTCCGGATCTCGTCACCGGCCGAATACAGTATCCCCTGGATAATAATATTTTCCATTTCGCGGACGTTCCCCTTCCAGGTGCGGTATAGAAAGGCGTCCATGGCTCTCCGAGATAATGGCTTGACTGGTTTCTTAAGTTTTGCGCTGTATTTTTCAAGCAAATAGTTGACAATCAGCGGGATATCCTCGCGCCGATCCTTTAATGAAGGGAGCTTTATCGGCAAAACATTTAACCTGTAAAAAAAATCTTCCCGAAACTCTTCGTTTTTTATTTTATCTTCCAGAATACGATTGGTTGAAGCAATTATTCGCACATCCACCTTAATCGATTTTGTCTCCCCAAGCGGTTTGATCTCTTTTTCCTGCAGAACCCTGAGCAGCTTGGTTTGAACGGTTGGACTGATATCCCCGATCTCATCCAGAAATATGGTCCCTTTATCGGCTTCCTGAAAAAGCCCCTTTCTATCACGGATGGCATTGGTAAAGGCGCCTTTTTTATAGCCGAACAGTTCACTTTCAAGAATATTCTCCGGCAATGTCGGGCAGTTTATAGAAACAAACGGTGCTTTTTTTCGAGGGCTGAGTGCATGTATGGCCCTGGCGGTCAAATCCTTGCCGGTGCCCGATTCTCCGGTAATCAAAACAGTTAAATCTGTTTTGGCAACCATCTGAATGGACGCAAAGACCTTCTTCATCCGGTTGCTTTTTCCCACAATATTCTGAAAAGAATAGTCGCTGAAGCATTCTTGTTGCAGTTTTAGATTTTCCTTTTTCAACCGGCTTCGTTCAAGTGCCTTTTCAAGCCGCAACAGCAGCGCATCATGTTCAAAGGGTTTGGCTATAAAATCATATGCCCCTCTTTTCATAGCTTTTACCGTAATATCGATATCTCCGAAAGCGGTCATCATGACCACCGTGATATCCGGGTATTTATTTCTGACAATCCCGAGAAACTCCATGCCGTCCATTCCAGGCATTTTCATGTCCACCAGAATCAAATCATAATTAGTGACTTCAAGCTTTTTTAAGGCCGCCTTTGCGGACGAAACGGTATCGACCCGACATTTTAGGTCCGGCTCCAGGCTTCGCTTCAATAAATTGAGCATATCCAGTTCATCGTCTACAATCAGAATTGTTTCCGACATATCGGTTTGTCTCCATCTTTTATCCATTCAAAGGCAACTCAATCTCAAAGGTGGACCCTTTTCCAGGTGTACTTTCCACACTTATGGTTCCACCGTGATTTTGAATGATACCATAGCTTACGGACAGGCCCAGGCCGGTGCCTTCCCCTGTCGGTTTTGTTGTAAAAAACGGATCAAAAATCCGTGACAAATGTTTTTTTTCAATACCATAGCCGGTGTCTCTTAAAGTAATGGACACTTTCCCCCGGTACGGGTCGGCACGGGTTGCAATTTCAATTGTTCCGCTGTCACCGACCGCATGCCGGGCATTCATGGCCAGGTTCATGATGACCTGCTTGATTCTCTTTTCGTCCAGCAGCATGGGCGCGATTTTTTTATCATAGTTTTTTATGATCTTAATTTTATCGGGGTTAAAATGATGCTGCAAAAACCCCAGAACATCTTCTATCAATTGGTGGATATCACTTTTTTCTTTCCGGGCTGGTGATGTTCTTGCAAATCTGAGCAGATCTTCGACAATCGTCTTGCAGTTTTTAACCTGTTTTTCGATGGTTTTCAGATCCTGATACAGCGGTGAATCTTTACCCTCGTTTCGCAGCAGAAGCTGAGAATATCCGAGGATGATGCCAAGGGGGTTGTTGATTTCATGGGCCACCCCCGATGACAATTCACCAATTGAAGCCAGCTTGTCGGCCTGTGCGATCTGGGCTTCCATCAATCGCCGTTTTTCGATATTTTTTACCAGGATATAAACTTCATCTTCCTCCTCGATTGCCCCCTTTGCAGGGCTTACACTGAAAAGCGCCCTCTGGCTGATGCCGTCGGATGTCTGCAGGACATATTCATCACTATAAATGAATCCATTGGTTTCGATGGTCGACATCATGGCGGCCCAGCCCTTTTTATCGGAAAGAAATTCCTGAACATATCGTTTGTCTGCGATTTCCTGTACGCTGTCCAAGCCTAGCATATGACAACCTGACGGGTTCAGGTTTAAGATCCGGCCGTCTTTTCCGGCGACAATAATCATATCTTTTGAAACTTCAAATATCTGGCGGTATTTATATTCGGAAACCGCAAGTGCCCTTGTACGCTCGTCGATCCTCTTTTCAAGATTTTCATTCAGATAGAGCAGTTTGTCATGGGTGATACGCAGCTCTTTTCTGTCTTTAAGGATCAATTGATACGTGTTCCAGATCCCTTCAAAAAAAAGGGTAATAGACCCTGCCGCAATAAATGTAATGGTGTTGATGCCCCCGCTGAACGGACGGATCGTCTGCCATATGGACCGGTGCCCGGATAATATAAGAATATTTTTTAATAAATGACCCGCCGATCGGGAGACGGCAAAACATGCCAGGGCCAGGCCTAGCCACATCAGAAAGGTCCATATGAGATTGTTGGGATCGGTTTTTCTGAGCTCAAACAAAAACCGCAGGCAAAGAAAAGATAATATAATCATCAGGATGGAACCAATGAGATCCACCAGCAGTATAGGCAGGTAGGAAACAATCATGGGGTGTCTGTATCCTGATTGGCCTTGACCATATCCTTGGCCAGACGTTTTAATCCCAGCAAAAGACAAAACATGGCCGGGACACAAAACAGATGGTCCATTTTGCCCAGATAGTACAAAACGGCGATGGAGGTATACTCTCCAAGGGGGGTGATTCTGATATGCCAGGGGTCTATCTTTTCGATATGCAACAGAGCCGTTTGTTCATCCAGAAAATGAACCAGAAACGCATCCATGTTCCACAGCAGCAGCAAAACCGCTGCAAACTGGATATACAGCCAGCCCGGTTCCAGGGTCAGGTTTCTGCTTCTGAGCCAGAACTCAAGGACCCCCATGGAAAAGAGAAAAAACAGATGCCCGAACTGGTGCACATAGAGCCCCT
>CAZFXX010000184.1:0-6584 GCA_964522985.1 uncultured Desulfobacteraceae bacterium | reverse complement strand
TGTATGGAAATATCTGGGTCAATTTTTTCTTTAACCTCAGGCTCATGGCCGCCGCCTTTTTTATCCATGGGGCGATTCTTTTAAATACCGCGGCATGGAAACGGCCCGATAAAATGCCTGAAGATGCGGTAACAGATTGCAAATGCAGACAAAAGAAAATTTTCTACCAAGCCCGCAACATCCTTTTGACCGGCATTGTCATCTATCTGGCCAGTGAATGGTCGGGATCATTATGGTGTCTCAACTGGCTGGGGGATTCTTGGCGATGGAGCAAGGGATTTTTCAAAGCGGCAATTATTTTTCTGCTGGTCATGACAAGTTTCCATCTGCCGCCGTCTCTTTCCAATTCACCCAGAGCCAGGGCAATCATCGGTTCCTGCCCGGCACTATTTATCATATGGATGATTTTTATTCACTGACGGGAGAAGCCATGATTCAAAAGATAGGGTCCATCAAACTGACATTTTTTTCATTGGTCCTGCTGATCGTGTTAATGGGCATGGGTATCGTTCTCAGCCTTTTTCCGGCCTACACCGATGCCATTGAGAAAATGAACCAGACCATCGTCTATCAGTGGATCGTGAACACCTGGCATGAGCAACCTCTTTTAACGACCTGGGTGCTGCTGGTAACGATTTCCAGTGCTGTTTTATTCATCAATACAGCCTGTTGCAGCATGACCATTCAATTGCGTACGGCCCTGAAGACAGTCAGTGTCCGCCGGTGGTCTTTTTTTATCATCCATTTTTTGTTTCTCATGGTCCTGGCCTGTCACGGCATCACCATGGTCACCGGGCACAAGCAGGACAATATCCAGCTTTGTCCTGAGGATTCCCATCTCTTTGGTGACAATTACCGCATCGATGTGGTAAACGTTACCTTTAGCGATGATCCCAAATTTCTAACCATGAAACGTAAAAAAAGCCGGCACCTGATGACCCGGAAAAATATTCATCCAAAACTGAATTATGCCGATATCGCCCTGTTTCAAAACAACCGCCGACTGGATTCACAACGGGTCTTCATGCTGCACCCCATGCGATACAAATCCATACGGATCACCGTCACAAGGTTTATTGCCAAACACCAAAACGGGCAGCAAATCGTGGGGGTAAACCTGTCCATCACCCGTAATATTTTTACCCAGTTCTTTTTCACCGTCTACGCCCTAATGATCATCACCCTGGCCTGTTTTGTTGCCATCACCTGGAAACCGAAAACACAGGAGTTATAACCATGCATCATAAAAATTTCCTGCGGGTCCTGACAGACACCATTGAACGTCTGCCGGATCACCCCATCAAAAACATCACCTACGGGGCACACATCGTTGCCGTGGAAAGCCGAAAAACGGGAATGGCCACCTGGGCCTGGCACAAACACCCGGTGCCCATGGAAGCCCTGCCCGATCCGGGCAAGCCCTATTCCGGCAAGGAACTGGCCCGCCTGGTAACCGATGACAGCCCTTTAAAAGCATCTTTAGGGATGGCGGCTTTAGGCTCCCTTTTACCGGACATCCCGTCCCGTCACCTGACGAATCTTAATGCCGGGGACCTGGTACTGGAACTGGGAAAAAATAAAAAAGTGGCGGTCATCGGCCATTTTCCCTTTGTGGAAAAAATGAAGGGGAGATTTGACGAACTGATGGTCTTTGAAAAAGTCCCCCAGGCAGGGGACCTTGAAGAAAACCGCATACCGGAAAAATTACCCAGTGCCCATATCGTGGCCATCACAGCCACCACCTTGTCCAACAAATCGTTGGGCAATATCCTGGACAATTGCAGTGATACGGCCGTCAAACTTCTTGTAGGCCCCAGCACACCCCTGTGCACATCCATGTTTAAACTGGGCTTTGATTATATTGCCGGCAGTCTTGTTGAAGATGTGGATATATTCAGGCAGGGCATCGTGGATGGGTGCGCCTTTAAGCAGATCAAGGGAATAAAGCACGTGATTTTGAAATCCGGGTAAAGAAATTCCGGCAGTCGGCAAATTCACACAGTCACTTTATACCGCTTTAAAAAATCACAGCAACGGCGCTCCATGCATAACAATCCGGTTCAATCCATTGATCCTTAAGGATTTTGGCAGACTACAGCAGCATTACCTCAACCAGTGATCCCTTATCCAGTCCTTCGGTATTCAATCCGACGGCAATGAGGCCGTCAGCCTTGACCATGGTATGAATCAAACCGGATTTACCGAGAATGGGCTTGGCCCATAGGCCGTCATTTCTTTTGATCAATTTTACCCGAACATAATCGGTACGGCCCTGGGCGGATGATAAATTCCGGCTCAAAAATGCAGGCACAGGCGGATTTTGCGTATTTTTCGGCGATAAACCGCTGATCTGTTCCACAAACGGTTTTACAACGGCGTGAAAAACAACCATGGCCGACACCACATGACCAGGCAGTCCCCAGATGGCTTTGTTTTGCGCGGTAGCCAGGATAGTGGGTTTGCCGGGGCTGATTGAAATCCCATGCACCAGTATTTCCGATTGCGCCAGAGCCGACAGTACTTCGATGGTAAAATCCCTGACACCCACGGAACTTCCCCCGGAAATCAGCAGCATGTCGGTTTGCTGCAAAGCACTTGAACAGGCGGCATACAGGCTGTCATAATCATCGCCGACAATGCCCAACGGCAGGGGAACAGCGCCGCATTCCCTTATCAATCCGGACAGCGTATAGGTGTTGATATCCCGGATGCGTCCCACACCGGGTGTTTGTTCGATGGGAACGATTTCATCGCCTGTGGACAGAATGCCAATCACCGGCTGTTTATAGACAGGGACCCGGCTGATGCCGAAAGCCGCCAGCAGACCTACCACCTGAGGCCTTATGATAACGCCCTTGGATACCATGACGCTGTCATTCCTGATGTCCTCACCCCGGGCCACTACATGCTGACCCGGCGCCACACTCCTGTAGACTTCCAGAGTGACATCGTCAACCATTTCCGTATGTTCCACCATGACCACACCGTCGGCGCCGTCGGGCAGCATTCCGCCGGTTGAAATCATAGCCGCTTCACCGGGGCCGATGGAAAATGCCGGTTTTTCTCCCATTGCCACGGTCCCCTTTACCATAAGATAGGCCGGGTTGGCCTCGGAAGCACCAAAGGTCGAAACCGCCCGCACCCCATAGCCGTCCATGGTGGAACGGGCAAATCCGGGAAGATCGACATCGGCGATGATGTCCGATGACAGTATCCGGCCAAATGATTCCCACAGGTCAATGGTCTCTCTGCCCACCCTTGGAAAACCAGCCGCCTTCTCCAGTACCTGCTCGAGATCCATCACTTTAAAGAATTCTTTCATATAGCAAATGTCCAATAATTATAATTTATTAAAAACAAATAGCGACTTAGCGCCCAAAAAAGAGTTGAAATTATAACAGAAACCACCTAAAATGAAAACAGATTTGATCCGTATTATGGGCAGGACCCATTCAAACTTTTGGACGCTTTTTGTCCCGCAAAGGAGACCGTCATGATCAAAGCCCGAGATATCATGTCAACCGATTTGATTGTTGCTATTCCGGATATGGAGATCACAAAAGCCACCCAGCTTCTCCTTGAAAATCGCATAAATGGATTGCCGGTTGTAAACGAGTCCTACCAGCTGGTGGGCATCATCTGCCAGAGCGATCTTATCGCTCAGCAAAAAAAACTGCCCATTCCTTCCATCTTTAGCTTTCTGGATGGTTTTATCCCCATCACATCCATCAAGCGAATTGAAAAAGAAGCCCGGAAAATTGCAGCCACTACGGTTTCCCACGCCATGACCGCAAATCCGGTCAGTATCGACCCGGATACCAGTATCGAGGCTGTGGCAGCGCTCATGGTTGACAGCAATTTTCATACCCTGCCGGTGGTTGATGACGGCCGACTCATCGGTATCATCGGCAAAGAAGATGTTCTTAAAACGCTGTTAGCGGCTTCAGACAATACCTGATGTAAACTGAAACCAGGGAACAAAAGGAGAAACATCATGCGAATTAAAAAAATAGGATGCTGTACTGATTTTTCTGAAAACGCGGAACTGGCTTTTGAGGCTGCCGTGGAAATGGCTGAAAAGTATAATGCCGCACTTGACCTTCTTCACGTGTTGCCGCCGGTCATCAACCCCATGATGTCGGACACCGAATGGATCATACCCGACAATTCAAAAGACTCCCTGCTTATTCAGCTTGAAGAGCGGATGGAGCAAACCTACGGCAGCAGGATCGACAGGCATATCAATCATAAACTGGTGGTACTCAGCGGTCATGTGTCAACCGAAATCCTGAGATATCTGAAAGAAAAACAGATTGACATCGTGGTGCTGGGTTCCTACGGCCTCACAGGAATGGGCCTGGTTTTGTTCGGCAGTGTTGCCAAAAGGGTGTCGCACAAAGCGCCCTGTTCGGTGGTCATCGTCCGCCAGCCAAAATAGATCACACATGGCCACAATCTATTTTTTAAGCAGGGCCATCTTCAAAGTCGTATGCAGACCGTCTTTCCACGGCCAGAGTTTGGCGATTACGGTAAAATCATCGGTTTTCTTTTGAAACAGGGTCTGTTCGATTCTGATACCGCCGGTCTGACGGGTCAAATTCAGATCTTTTGCATCGGGAGCCACACCCGCATGTTTTCTGGCACGACCCAACATATCAGCCAGTATCCGTTTCCATTCAGAACCGTCCCGGTCGTAAAATACGATTTCACAGTAATCATCGGTCTGTACCCTGTTTGCATATATTTCCAGATGACTGGTTTTTGAAAGCATTTCTTTTATCGGCATATGTCCTGATTTCCTCTTTTTTTCTATCCTCATATATTGTGTCCGTACCGAGCAAACTCTATTTCAACCACTCACTAAATATTTTTTCCTTCTGGGTCTGATGATAGCGGATAAAAGCATTCAGGCAAACCATTGCCCGTTTGGCCGTCAAAAAGGTGGGCACACCGCCCGAATCAAGTATCTGGCCGAATTTATTATAGACGGCATCCGCACCGGAAGCCACATTCACCGAAACCGCAATGGGTTTTTTATATTTATGAACGATTCGGACAATCCGGGCGGCAATATTATCGGTGTTTCGTTCAATCTCATCATCGGTTGTATGGATGACAGCCCCGTGCGGAACAATGGATACAAAAAGCGCATCCACGGAATCGGATTTCAATACCGTTTCCATGCATTTTTCAAACATTTCATCACTGGCCATGGGTGTTAGATCCAGCAGCGGTTCGGCCGTGACGAATTCAGGCAGGACAAATCGGAGTTCCGAAAGGGTTTTAGCATCAAAATCAGATAATTCAAGATCGCCAATATTGTCGGCGGCATATATTTTTTCATAACCGGCATTGGCAATAATCACCACCTTGTTGCCGGTCACCGCAAACCCGCTTAAAAGGGCAAAGGTCTTAATAAAATCGCCATGATCGATCATGCTGTCGGCCACAATGGCACCCGCCTGTTTCATGGCGGCCCTGGCTACGGCATATTCTCCGGCTATACTGGCGGTATGGGATTCGGTGGCCTGCTTGCCGGCCCTGGTTCTTCCTGCCTTGTAAACAATCAAAGGTTTACGGCTGTGGGCGGCAACGTTGAAAAACTTCCTTCCGGCGCCGGGTTTAAATCCTTCGATATAACAGCCGATCACATCCACCATGGCATCATGATCAAAATGGGCTACAAGATCCCCTATATCGACATCCAACTGGTTTCCGTAGCTTACGATCACCTTGGGCGAAATAGAATTCCGCAGATTGTAAATTTCCGTTATTCCAAGGGCACCACTCTGGCTCAATACTGCGACATTTTTATTCTTTTCAAGGTTGATACGAAACTTTTTCTCCGGAATAAAAAACGTATTGATTCCGCGTGTCACCGAATTCCCGGCATACACAATGCCGAGGCAGTTGGGCCCCATGACCCGAATATTGGATTTACGTGCAATATCAAGAATTTGTGATTCAATATGCAAATTCTTTTTAATCTCGCCAAAACCGCCTGGAATAAAAATCACGGCCTTTATATTCTTTTGAGCGCAGGCCTGAACCACCTTCAGTGCATTCCCGGCTGGAACGGTTATAATCGCCAGATCTACGCTATCTTCAATATCGGCTATCGATCTATGCAGTTTTATTTTTTTACCGGCACTCAGGACACTGCCCTCCCCTCCCCTGATGTTAACACCATAAACATCCTTTCTGTTCAACTGAATGAGATTTTCCAAAATTATATTACCGGGCTTACCGGCATCTGAAGCACTGATGCCCACGACAGCGATCCCCCGGGGTTCAAAAAACGACGCAAGGCAATCATCCTTAAAAATTTCAGCCACGACTTTTTTATGTTTCCGTTGGGCAAAACGCGCATAGCCGTCCAGGACGGTAAACATCCCTTCAAAATCAAATATAAAAGGATTTATCTCAAACTCTTTGATGACAAACCGAGTGTCACCCTCAAAAATCACCGACCACGCCCAGAGGACGTGGTTTGATGAAGACCCCTCGAAGGGGTCAAAAAGAATCTTGATGCCTGCATACGGCTATCCTGTAGGTAAAGACGCATCAGTACAACTAAAAGACCA
>CAZFXX010000183.1:0-6584 GCA_964522985.1 uncultured Desulfobacteraceae bacterium | reverse complement strand
TGCTTGACCTTATCGGTGAAGCCCATCGTCCCCCCTCGATTCCCGGCGTCCAGATCGCGGATATTGCCGGTGGCGGCATGAATGCCGTCATCGGTATCCTTCTGGCCCTTTTTGCCCGTCAGAATACCGGCAAGGGACAGTATATCGATATCTCCATGACCGACGGCGTGGTGGGTATGCTGCCGCTGGTGCAGTTTTTTCAAAATCTTACCGGAAAGGCCCCGGCCCGGGGCAATGCGCTGTTGTCCCATCGCTATGCCTGTTACAATACCTATGAAACCGCCGACGGCCGTTATCTTTCCATCGGTGCCGTGGAGCATCGTTTCTGGAAACAACTTTGCGAGCTTCTGGGTGTTTCCGAATATTCAGCCCTGCAATATGATGAAATCCGTCGGGTAGAGATCATTGATTTTATGCGGGAGACATTCAAACAAAAGACTTTGAATGAATGGGACCGTGAACTGGGGGATAAGGACATTTGCTGGGGACGGATTCAAAACCTGGATGAGGTGCTGCACGCCCCCTTGTTCCGGGAAAGGGAAATGGTGCTTGAAGTCAAAGACAAGGCCGGCAACGATGCCCTGGCCCTGGGGATTCCGGTCAAACTCAGCGATACACCCGGTTCGGTACGTACCCCCCCGGATACCTTCGGGGAAAGCACGTCCGACATTTTGCAGAATTTGGGATATTCCAAAAAAGAAATAAAAAATTTTTCAGATAAGGGGGTTACATAATGTTAAAGCGCCGTTTCCAGCAAAGCCTTGATATCTCCCATTTGTTGCTTAACACCTGAATACCCCTCTTCAATGGCGTGCTCGACATGATCAAAATCCATCATTTTTAACTCTCCCAGCCGTGGTTGGATTAATATGTCCGGCGGCTCCACCGCTAGGTTGATACGGGTAATCCGTTCCTGCATGATGCCGATGGAGGTGGTCACCGTCTCCATGATATCCGGTACGGATGACTCTTTCCGGAGCAGTTCATTTATTTTGTTCTTAAGACTTAATTCTGCGTTTTCATAATAATCCACTAGTTTTTTCATCAACTCGTTTTTGTATTCATGGTGGTCGTCATTTTTTTTATCGATACCCGATGCTATTTTTCGTTGTCTTTTCCTGTCTTTACGTGAAATAAGCCCGCTGTTAAGGTCCACCGCAATAACTATATCCGGCCCCATTGCCCTGGCAATGCCCACCGGCACAGGATCCACCAGACCACCGTCCACCAGCCAGCGGCCCTTGACGTTCGCCGGTGCAAAAAGACCCGGCATCGACATGGTTGCCCGGAGGGCATGCAGTAAATTTCCGGATTTCAGCACGACTTTATCTCCGGTTTCCAGGTCCGTGGCCACCATTATCAAAGGGATGTTCAGTTGCGAAAAATCCTCAATGTCGGTATGCATGGCAAAGAGTTCTTTTACCTTTTTGGTCGCGTTTAAAAAACCGGATCGCGGAAAAACAACATCAAAATAAGAAAAAACTTTTTTACCGTCCATTCGAAGAACAAAATCCTTTAAGCTTTTGAGGCTTCCACTGGCGTAGATGGCCCCGATATAAGACCCCACGCTGCATCCGGCAATGTAATCAATGGGAATATTTTCTTCTTCAAGGGCTTCAATGGCACCGATATGGGCCCAGCCGCGCGATGACCCGCTGCCCAGGGCAAGGCCGACACTCTTTCTGGATGACATGGCGTCCTCCTGTTGTATTCAGAGATTCTGAGGCAAAAGCCCCATTATATGATTCCAACACGGCTAAATCAAAATAAAATCGAAAAATGAATATAGCTCATAAAAACCACAAAGCTAAGGGGTTACGCAAAAATAAGTTCGCAATTTTTTAGCGTTACGCTCCCCATATACATGTTCTCTATCTATACCCATGCACAGTCTGCTTGTCAAAACATGAATTGTTTAACCGATGCGAACCCATCTTCCACTTGACAAAACAGCTCTGTTGGATTAGCTCTGCAAAAGCTTTTGGGTATGATACCGCCAATCGAATCGCTTCTAAGGGCCAGTAAGGTAAGAAATAATGGGACTGTTCAAGGTCAGACCGGGCCGTCGCGGCAAAGTACTTGCCTGTGGATGCGCCTTTCATTTTTTTTGTGATGGCATTGCCGATGGATTATTTGTTTTTCTACCTTTATGGCAGATAGCCTTTAATCTCACCCTGACCCAGGTCGGACTTTTTATCACCTGTTTTGAAGGGGCCATGGCCCTTTTTCAGGTCCCTGCGGGGTTTCTGTCCGAGCGCCTTGGAGAACGCTTTCTCCTGATCACGGGCACCATTGTCACTGCCGTTGCTTTTATGGCCATTGGTCTGGCCCCTGGATTTGCTTCTTTGCTGGCCCTCCTTTTAATCAGCGGTTTTGCAGCCGGTGTCCATCACCCGCTCTCCTCTTCAATTGTTTCCCGGGCATATCAGAACAATGGGCAGCGGGCGGCGTTAGGCACCTTTAATTTTTCAGGAGATGTGGGAAAATTTACGTTTCCGGCCGTGGCTGCCCTGGCTTTGACCGTGATGGACTGGCGCATGGTGGGGGTTATTTTCGGCCTTATCGGTATCCTGGTGATGTTTGTTTCAGGATCTGCTTTGCAAAAATTACACGCCGGAGATGCACCGGACAAAATTAAAACCCGTAAAGAAAATACCTCGATAAAAGGCTGGGGCATTAAAGACAAAATGGGGTTTTCCCTGCTTTCGGCTATGGGACTGCTGGATACGGCTGTGCGGACCGGTCTGCTGACGCTGCTGCCGTTTTTCCTGATTTCCAAGGGGATGCCGGTGGGATCAACCGGTTTTGCGCTCTCCCTTATATTTATCGGCGGGGCCACCGGAAAATTCGGTTGTGGGCTTATTGCCGAACGGCTGGGAATCATTCCTACGGTCCTGATAACAGAAGGGATGACGGCCGGAGGCATTTTTTTATTGCTGTGCCTGCCGCTGAACGGAATATTTGTTTTTCTCCCCCTTCTGGGAGCGGCCCTTAACGGCACATCTTCCGTATTTTATGGAACGGTGGCTGATTTTGTCGCCCCCCAGCGCCTGGGACGCGTATTCGGTCTTTTTTATACCTTCGTGGTAACCGGCGGTGCCATGGCACCGCTGATTTTCGGCAATGTCAGCGACCGGTTTGGCATCCAGTTTACAATTATGGTCATCGGCGCCACGGCTCTTTTTACCCTGCCGCTGGCGGTCTCTCTCCGAAAATCCGTGAAGCGGTCGACCAACCGTTCGAAATAATTCAAATTTTCTACCCCATTGTCCGGAAAAGATAAGCGCAAAATACACCCAGATAATTGCCGATGGCATAACCGATAATCCCGGTTGTCAGGCCGGATACGACGATTTCCCTGTTTTTCAGGGCACCTGCGACTATGGGCACAAAGGGCGGAGAACAGATGGCCGCCACCGAGGTGATCAGAACCGTGTCGGCGTCCACTTTGAACACGACAGAAAGCAGCATGTGGAGCACCATGGTACCAAACACCATGAAAACCACCCAGATTAAAAGAATTGGTGCGGCGCCAAACAGCCGGCTCAATTCCGCCATGGAGGCCACGGCCAGACAGAAAATCAGTATGAAGTATTGGCCGAGCTGGAATGTCATGGGGAGTTTACGGATCCGTTCGACCGTGGAAGCGGCAATGCCCAGAGTGGTGATAGTCAGGATGGCAGCGGCCATGGAGACGCTCTTGGGCAGCACCAGCGTAAGCCCGCCACCCATGGCAAAAATCAATATCGAGAGTCCCAGGGCCTTCAACAGGCCGATGACCACGGGTTTTTTGAAAATTCCTGAATAGCAGTTGATATCTTCCCCGGGGTCGGTATCGGCAGGGGTATTTTTACAAAAAAATGCCGGCAGAAAAAAAAGAAAAATTTTCTGGGCAAAAGTGATGGCAAAAAGAATATAGACGGCACTGACGGCAACGTCGGCCGTATGGATCGCCAGATAGGTACTCGGATCCACCGAGAGGGCGGTTTTTATAGCGGCCAGGTTGGGTGTGCCGCCTGTGTAAACGCCGATCATCAGCCCGGAGACTTTCCAGGCATCGTCAATTTTGTCGTTGAACAGCATGTTTCCGGCAAAGGCTATTAAAATAACGGCCACGATGATCAGGCCCAGCGAGATCAGTGTCTTGCCCGCCAGGCGCAACCATTGCCTGATATTCAGCGAAAAGAGGAGAAGCGGCAGTGCAATGGGGATGGTTATGGTGGTCAGCGCATCGAGAACGTTAAAGCTGTTCAATGGCAAAATATGGATATTGCCGATGAAGATGCCGACGATATAGCAGATAATCACGGCACCGATTTTGTCGACGGCAGGAAACCGCTGGCACAGATAAATGACCAATACCGGAAACAGGACGTAAAATGCAACCATTAGAAAGGTCATATAAACTCCTTGGTTCTTTTTGCTGATTCCGGATAAACCGGAATTAAATTAAAAATCCGCGGTATCGCTCCGATCTCTGTCTTCCGGCTTCAGACCGCTGGCCTCCGGCCTCCGATCCCTGATTTAGCGCCCAAATTTATGTTTCAACCTTACAAAGGCCATGGCCGCTTTTTCGGCCCAGCCGGCCTTCTGCCCGGTCCCCCTTTCCGTGTCTCCGGAAAGTTCACTGCCGGCCAAATCCGGCATTTTGCCGGCAGGGCCGTACATATCCGTCATCATTTTTACGACCTCTTTGCGGATCATGCCCCGCAAAGGCACATTGGCGATCATGCCGTACATAGCGGCCGCACCCTTATGTGCCAGTTCCGGGTGATGCCGGACATGTTCAACCGCCTCGGCCAGATCGGTGAGATAGCGTGAAGTCACATCCGCGTGCAGGGGCATGACCATGGCGTGCAGGCATTCGGGTCTTTGCTGGCGGTCGATATGCCAGCCTTTTTCTTCCATGCGGTCGCCTACGGCATAGATATTCACCTTTTTGTCCGTGGAATGAAACGCAAAAAGACTCATGGGCGGATCACCCAGCACCTCCAGGCCATTGATACGATTGACCCCGTCCATCAGGCAGCCCGTGGTTTCCATGATGATCCGGGCATTTTCCAGGTATCCCTCCTGCCCCATGGCCTGCATGGCAGCCCAGGCCGCAGCAATACTGCCGCCGGGCCGGGTGCCGAGAAGGGCCGGTGATGCAAAGACACCGCCGGGCCAGTTTTCATAAACAAATATCTGATGTTTCAGATAATCGACATTGCGATATAAAATGGCCGATGCGCCTTTGGCCGCATATCCGTATTTATGGACATCGGCGGATATGGACGTAACACCCGGTACCCGGAAATCAAACCGGGGAACGTTGTGGCCGAGTTGCTCGACAAAGGGCAGGAGATAGCCGCCCACACAGGCATCCACGTGGAGGGGAATCTTTTTTTCCTGTGCGAGTCGGCCCAGATCTTCGATGGGGTCGATCATGCCCTGGGGATATTGGGGTGCGGAGCCGAGGATCATGATGGTACGGTGGTTGATCCTTTTTTTGACGGCATTCACATCAACGCAAAAATTTTTGTCCAGGGGCACATGGACCGCCTTGACACCAAAATATGTCGCGCCCTTCTCCCATGCCACATGGGCCGATTCCGGCAGGATCATTTCCGGCTTTTTTACAGAAACGGGCCTGCTTTTTGCAAGATCCCGATATGTTTTCACCGCCAGAAGGCAGCTTTCCGTACCCCCAGCCGTCATGGTGCCGCAGACATTTTCATCACCGTGCAGCAGCGTGGCGGTCATGCGGATAACCTCGGATTCAAACCGTTTCAGGCTTTTAAACGCCATTGGGTTCAAGCCATTGGCGGAAAAATACATGCCGTGGGCATCAATTAAAAACTGCGTATGCGCCTTGCCCAGGTAATAGACCAGGCTCCAGGTTTTCCCGCTTTTATAGTCGGGGTCGGCCCGGCCGAAAGACCGCATGGCCTCAAGGACCTCTTCCCGGGGCCGACTTTTTTCTGGAATGCTGATCGGGCTATCATCCATCACAGCTTGCACCTCCACACCCATTTATTTTCGTGTTGCAAGATCATAAAGGCACCTAAACGACCTTTCCTTCCCAGAGATCATCTAAAAACATCCGCCAGGGAATAACGATAACGTTACCATCAACCCGTTTTGCTTTCTCATTGCAGACAACGAACCCCTTTCGGGGTGAATATTCTTTGATAAAGGCAGAAAGAGACTTTAAATCTCTGCTATCGACCCTGCTTGATCCTTTTACTTCTATTGCAATTTCACCTTGTCCCAGAATAAAATCGACTTCCATGCCTGCTTTTGTTCTCCAAAAATTGATCTCGTACTCCAATTCACTGTAAGAACTGTGTGCGACTAGTTGCATCAAGATAAAGTGTTCAAAGGCTTTACCAAACAATTCACCCTTTTCTTCATGAATTTCCCGCTTGGTAATGGCGCCGGCAACACCCACATCAAAGAGATAAAATTTTGAGGCCTTGGTTATTGTTTGCCTGTTTTTCCTTTTCTTGAAGGGTTCCACCAGTGTTCCCAGCAACGTGTCAATGAGTATCTGGTAATATTCTTTCACGGTCTTGGAGTCCACGCCGCATTCACGGGCTATA
>CAZFXX010000182.1:0-6601 GCA_964522985.1 uncultured Desulfobacteraceae bacterium | reverse complement strand
TCAGGAAGATCTTTTCTGCTTTCAATGCCCTTTCATAACCAGCTGTTACTCAGTCTTAAATCTTCAATCCTTACTCGTCCCATAATAGCGGCTGGTATGCCGCTTGCGGCGACGCGTATTCTTCTTTTTCTCTCCGTCATCGCCATAATAATAGTAATAGTACTGATAGTAATAATAGCTGTCCCGGCCTGTTTTGATGCCGTTTAACACGGCCCCTAGAATGCCGGCGTTCACAGTTTGCAACTGATTCAACCCGTTTTGCACGACCTGCCGGGGCGTGTCTCCCGCCCGGATCACGAGGATGGTGCCGTCAGCCTTCTGGGCCAGGATCACCGAATCGGTCACCGCGGTTATCGGCGGTGAATCCAGGACGATGCGCACATAGTCCTTTTTCAGACCTTCAATCAAATCGGTCATTTTACGCGAACCCAGAATTTCCGACGGATTCGGTGGTATGGGACCCACCGGCAGGATATCCAGGTTCTCCACCTCTGTTTTCACAATGGCCTCCCGGGCATTACCATCCCCCACCAGAACACTGGAAATCCCCTTCTCCCGGGACTGACCGAATATCTTGTGTATCCTCGGACGACGCATATCACAATCGATGAGCAGCACCCGGGAACCGGCCTGGGCCATGGTCACGGCCAGGTTGGCCGCGCACACGCTTTTGCCCTCGCCAGGCCCTGCACTGGTCACGAGGACAACCTGGGGCGGGCGGTCTGCGCTGCTGTAGAGAATGCCGGTACGAATACCCCGGAAACTCTCTGAGGCCGTAGATTTGGGGCTATGCAGGGTCACCAGATCGGAGGGCTTGCCACCGGCCGCACCCTCGGTGGCATACGCCGGCACCGGTCCCAGATAGGGAATTTTTAAATAATTTTTCACCTCTTCGGGGAATTTGATGGTATTATCCAGGTATTCCAATAAAAAGGCCAACCCGATCCCCAGGGTCAGTCCCACCACCACCGCAAGCAGAATATTGCGCCGCTTGTTCGGGCTTATGGGGCCTCTGGGAACTTCCGCCGAATCGATGATCCGGATATTCGCCGTTTTTATCTCTTCGGTCAAAGAGGTTTCCTTGAACCGTTTCATTAACAAATCATACATGTGCCGGGAACTTGCCGCCTGCCGCTGAAGCACGCCGTACCGAACGGCCTTCTTGTTTAATTCCAGGGCCTCTTTCTTCTGTCGCGCCAGGGCCTTTTTCAGGGAATCCTCCCTGGCCTGGGCCAGCTTGAACTCATTCCGCAGGCTGTTGACCACCCTTTTGACTTCCCGGATCTTACGTTTTTTTAATTCCGTCAGTTCCGAGTCGATGGCCACCATCTGCGGGTGCTTGCTGCCGTATTTCTTGCTGAGTTCGGACATGCGGTTGTATAACCCGACCTCCATCTTTTTGATCTCGCGCACCAGCTCATTGGTCAATACCTCGGGAATCGAATCAAGCATATCCGGAGACTGCCCCAGTTCCATGGCCTGGCTATACCGGGTTTCCGCCTCAACCCGCCGGGATTCGGCCTCAACGACCTGGTTGTTAAGCGTGGCCAGCTTCTGGGCGGTAATGCTTTCCGAGTCACTGGAAAAACTGGTAATAATCCCCTGGTCTTCCTTGTACTGCAAAAGCAGGTTTTCGGCAGTCTCAACCTTCTGGCGCTCGTCACTGATCCGTTCGCCCAGCCACTGCACCGAATTCTTGGCAGTTTCCAACCGGTTTTCGAGGGTATGATCGATATACGCCTGCACCATTTCATTGGCCATACGCGCCGTCAGCGAGGGATTGGCCCCCATAACACTGACATCCAGCAACTGGGTGTCGCGAACCGGGGTCACGCTGAGCCGGCCCAAAATCGCCCTGGCCAGCATGGCATCCATATTCGGGGGTTCTTCGGCATAATCCCCCCTGGAAGCCCCCGGTTTTTCGATTTTCAAAATCGATTTGAGCCAGGCCTTAAATCCTGAAAGGGTGGCCCGAACCCACCGCTTGGCATTGGAGATTACATCATCTCTGGGCGGTGGAAAAAACTCCGGGCTGTTCTGCAAATCCAGGCGCCTGACCACCTTTTCGGCGACGGCCCGGCTTGCAATAATCTGGCACTGTGTCTGGTAGTACTCCATTGCCATGCCATAGTAACGCATCATGGGACGGTTTGAAAACGGATTAGACTGCTGCCTCTCTATCTGTATCCTGGCGGTAGCCCGGTAGATCGGCACAGCAGTAAAAGTATTCACCGCCACGGTCAGTACCACTACGAAAAAAATACACATAATAATCCAGCGTCTTTTCATCAAAACGCGCAGATAATCCCGCAGATCAATCTGTTCTTCCCTGTAGTCTTCCCCGTAGTCTTCCATAAAAAATTATCCGATTATTGAACGCCTGTCCTTAAAACGGGTTGTTAGTATTTAAATTCTAAAATTCGTGTTTTTTATGTCAGAAAATAAATCCCAATGATTAAAGTTTCAAATTTCAAAACAGAAAAAAACCAAAATAACAAAACGATTCCAGGTTATGTGCGAGCAAATAATTTGCTTTGGCTCTTATTTGAGATTTAGATATTGGAATTTGTTTGTCTTTTGGTGCTTATAATTTGTGATTTGCGGCGTACGCCTTTTTCAACAACACCGGTTTATCCGGTTTAGGTGTCACGAAATTTGTTTTTCAAAAAAAACTCTCTGGAACCACGATCACATCACCGGGCAGGATCTTCACATCCTGGGCTTTTTTGCCGGATTTGGTAATGGCATCCACCTTGACATGAATAATCTTTTCTATTCCGTTTTCAACCCTTATGATGCGGGTCTTGTTTCGAGCCGCGATCTGGGTAAAACCACCTGCCTTGCTGAGGGCTTCCACCAGGGAGATCTCTTTTTCCAGGTAGGGATAAGAACCCGGTTTCTGCACCTGGCCGATAATATACAAAAATTCAGCTTTAGGAATATAAAACAGATCGCGGTCCATCAGGGCCAGGTTGGAAAGCTGATCCCCGCCCTTGAGCAGGCCCGGCAGGTCGATTCGTATCACGATCTTACGTTCATCGACAGTCCCGTAATTTTCCGACCGGATGATCATTCCTTTTTTCCCACCCTGCTCAAAATCAATGCCGCCGGAGCGGGATACGGCATCAAGAACATGTTCGTTTGCCTGCAGCGGGTAGGCACCGGGCTGTTTGACCGAACCGAGGACCATGTACTGTTTGCTTTTGAATTCGCTGACAGTGACGCTCACATGGGCATCCAGCAGAAACTGCCCCTGGGCCAGTTTTTGGGAAATCAAGGCTTCAAGCTCACCGGTGGTAAGATCCGCCACCCTCAGTCGGTTGATCAGGGGAAATGAAATAAACCCGTCAGCGCTGACCCGCACGCCATCCCGGCAGAGATCTTCCTCTTCATACACGATAATATCGAGCATATCATAGCCGCCGACCTGATAATCATTATCGTTTTTCATAACATCGCCCGCATTGGCTGCCAGATATTCAGATACCGAATAATTAGGCGTGGTCTGAATCACGGATTCGAGTTTAATGTCCTTGTCGCTCTTGCGCTTTTCAGCCTTTATTTCAGCCAGGCGCGCCTTCTCGGTCTCCCCGATCCCGGAAAGATTCCCTTCGGAAACTGTAAAAACCTGAACAACATCACCGCCGGTACCGCATGCATTGACAACTGAAAATGCAATTAAAACCAGAACAATCTGCCGCAATTTTCCCATCAGACCACCTTATCCCTGATTATAAAACCCCATATTTTTTATCAAATAACAAAACAGCTTTGCTTAAAAATATATTTATAACAATTTCAACCCCTGAAATACAAGCCATTTTAACTATTGTACACGCTTTTGTCTAAATCAGATGCCGGTTTTCACCCGGTTGCCGGTGCATAAAAAAATAGGACTGCTTTGAGCAGTCCTATTTTACGTGCCGTATCAACTTGAATTAAAATAACAGGTCAGCATTCAGACTGAAAATATTAGCGTCATACTTGTAGTCATCCTCGTATACCACATTACTGGTATTTCTGGTCTTGTACTCATACTGGGCGCCGAACCGTAACCATTCCCTCATATTATAGGTCGTACCGATCCATCCCTTGTACATATTATGTTTTTTTTCCGGGTTGCCCGCGTATTCGTCTACATAATCCGTGTTGACCCATTCAAGACCAAGGTTCACTTTTAACCGTGCCACTATCGTCTGGGTTAATTTAACCCCTAGGCTGGTATCGACAAAAGAAGCGGCAACATCATCCGGGGATCCCTTTATCGACCGCTGCAGATGGAAAGTGACAACGGATTGGGGTGTAACTTCCAGGTTCACGGTGGACTCGGAAATAAATTGGTTGGAATCTTCATATTTATTGCCATATCTGTCATCATCGTTGTCATAAGATTTTGTGCCATAACCGATCTTGATGGTACCGCTCAATTTCCCGCCCGACTCAAATCTGGCACCTATGAAATAATCGTTCAGGGCGTAATCCTGTGAATTGCCCGGGTTCCATCCTTCCAGACCGTCATTTTGCTGATCGTATTCCGCATCGGTCATGCGAAACTCTCCGAAAACAGTGGTTTTGCCGGTCAATCTATAAAAAAACCCGACACTGTATGCGTTATCAACCCTATCCTGATATTTGTTTATATCATTGGCATACCGCTGAAGGAAATTTTTATAACCGATTTCCAGTGCATACCGATCGGCAAATTCATAACCGACAATCATGGCCGCGTCGTTATGCCAGCGATCCACTACCTCACCTTCTCCATAGGTGTTGGCCGATCCATAGGGGTCTTCTGTTTTCAGATATTGATCATCGATCTTTAGATAGAGTCCCATGGGTGCTTTAAACCCAAGGCCGAAATCAACGTTGTGGGCCATGTAGTCATTATCGTTATTGTCCATATAGGAGACAACATCGCCATGGTATCCCAGATTGACAAAATTATCCCTGCGGGTTGCCTGCAGCCGCAGGTTGCATCCAAACGACAGCGTATTGATATAATCGTCGACGGTATTGGTGTTTTCTCTATAAATATTGTCGTTGTACTCGCCCTGGTAACCAACGGTAGGTTCAACCTGGAGCCATCCGAACCGAATCTTTTCCTCAGCAAAGGCCGGCAGGGCCGTCAGACAAAACACAACTAATAAAAAGCACATCCATCGCTGTTTTTTTATCAAATCCATAATCATCTCCCTTTTTGCATATTTATAAAAAACAATAGCGCCGAACCGATTATTCAAAACATCTTGACAATGCTTATAAATACAGCATTTTCAAGTATTTAAATTTAGCCTCGCTGTGTTGTAAGCCGATTTTTTTAAAAGGTCTGTATTTGATTGGAGTTACTTTTTTTCACAAAAAAAATGCAAGGTTCCAAAAGAACCATCTTGTTTATAAATAAGATATTTCCTGTATTGTCAACATTTTTTTGTGTCAGCGACCATTAATATCCGCCTTCAATCAATGCAATGAACGAAAAACAGAAGATAACCGGTCATCGTTGACGATTATTGGTACGGCCCATCCCGCTACCGATAATACAATGTATAACAAATATAGCAATATCTCAATCTACATACTGTCTGTGAAATTATTCAGGACCGGTGAACCATGCCCGCCGGCTCCGCGATTTCTTCCGGCTCAAAACAAAATCCCCGCACGTCCTGTACGCGCATCCCCCTGTATCGCGCAGAGTCAGACCCCGCTTAAATCTTGACATCCGTTCCTGATATGCGTATCATGGGAACAAAGCTTGAGTATAAAGGAGGATGATATGCCGAAAACACGTCTTAATGTAAGTCTTGATCAGGATCTTGCCGAGTTCGCCAAGATCTTTGCCGCTGAAAACCGCATATCGGTTGCCGATATGGTCACGCAATACCTACTGACCCTGAAACGCCGTGTCGAGGGTGAATATGTGGAACATATATTCACCCATCCCGCGTTTCAGCAGGCCATGGAAGAAGCCCAGACCAAACTGCGCACCGGATCTGCAAAATGGCATTCATATAATGAGGTTTTTGGGGAGTGATGGAAACAAAATTTGAAGCCGTGTTCCTGAAAGCCCTTAAAAAGCACGCTTTGCTAAAAAAACTGGTCCGGAAAAAGGTGGATATGATCATTGAAAATCCCATTGCCATGGGCAAACCATTGAAGGGGAACCACCAGGGGTTTTATTCATGTCCGGTGAAGCGCAATTTTATCATCATTTACCTGTATTGTGAGGTGTGCCGGAAAAAAGGCGATGATGTGGTGGTGGCCTGTTCGGATTGCCGTGACACCCCTGACGACACCCTGAAATTTGTCCTGCTTGGTCCCCATGACACTGCCTACAGCTTATAAAGACATCAGTCAAACCTGCCACCCAATGCTTTTTTAGCACAAAAAACCACAACCTCGCCTCAGGGGACATCCATTGATATTCCGGTTTGTATGCTTTGTAGGATGTCCCATAGGTGCTACTTTTTCTCCCCGCTCTCAAAACGCACACTTGCGATTCTTTCTTTGGTTGTACTCCTGACCAGTACGACCGGCAACCAACTTAAGAGATTTTGGAATGACATCTCACCAACCACCGTCTTTGCTCTTGCCATCTGCCTGC
>CAZFXX010000181.1:0-6624 GCA_964522985.1 uncultured Desulfobacteraceae bacterium | reverse complement strand
TTGTTGAAAATTCAGGTAAGTCCATTGCTGAGATAGTGGAGGATCAAGGTTGGGAATATTTTCGAAAGTTGGAAAAAATGACCATAAAACAGATATGCAGGGAAAAATCCCAGGTTGTGGCCACCGGAGGAGGGGTTGTCCTGGACGCCGTCAACGTTGCCGCAATGAAAAAAAACGGTATCCTCATATGGTTGCAGGCAGATGCTGAAACCACAAGGAAAAGAATGGTGGAGGATCTGAACACAAAAGGCCAGAGACCGGCCTTAACATCTAAAGGATTACTTTCAGAAATTTACCTAAGTATTAACGATAGAAAGAAATATTATACGAATGCCGCCAATTTTATAATTGACACCAATTCCAGATCGATAAATGAAATATGCAATCTGATTTATAGGAAAACGGTAAAATCTAAAATTTAAGCAATGAAAGGCCGGATATAATGTCAAGCACAACCGGAACCTTATTCAAGGTAACCACTTTTGGTGAAAGCCATGGGAAGGGCGTTGGCGCGGTGATCGACGGGTGCCCGCCTCGAATCTATCTGAGTGAATCTGATGTCCAGATTCAACTGGATCGGCGTCGTCCGGGTCAGAGTGACCTGACAACAGACAGAAACGAAGAGGACCGCGTCCGTATATTGTCGGGAGTGGAAAACGGACAAACCCTGGGAACGCCCATTGCCTTATTGGTTGACAACCGGGATCACCAACCAATTGATTATAAAAATACAAGCGATATTCCGCGGCCTTCACATGCTGATTACACCTACAAGATTAAGTACGGCATCAACGCTGCCAGTGGTGGCGGGCGGGCCAGTGCCCGGGAAACTGTTGCCAGAGTAGCGGCAGGTGCCATCGCAGAAAAATTCTTATTGGAAACATATGGCATCAGTATCGTGGCCTGGGTTAGTGCAGTGGGCAATGTGATCGCTCCGGAAATGGGAGGGGATGTTTCCCGGAGCCAGGTTGAGATATCATCGACCCGCTGTCCTGAACCTGAAACCGCGGAACAGATAAAAGTACAAATCAGACAGGCACGGGAAGAATCGGATTCTGTGGGTGGTATTATTACCTGTATCTGTAAAAATATGCCGGTTGGGCTCGGGGAACCGGTTTTTGATAAAACCGAAGCCCGGCTGGCCCAGGCCATGCTTTCCATTCCCGCGGCCAAGGGCTTTGAAGTTGGCTCCGGATTTGCAGGTGCTGCCATGCGCGGATCAACCCATAATGATCTGTTTATAAAAAAAGGCAACTATCTGGGTACCCATACCAATTTCAGCGGGGGCATTCAGGGCGGTATCACCAATGGCGAACCGATTTTATTCAAAGTGGCTTTCAAACCACCGGCAACCATCAATAAACAGCAGAACACGGTTGATTATAATGGCAGGAATGTAATCCTTAAAGCAAAGGGGCGGCATGATCCCTGTGTGGTTCCAAGGGCCGTACCGATTGTGGAAAGCATGACCGCCCTTGTCCTTGCCGACATGGCCCTATGTCAGATGGTGAAACGTTAAGACAGGCCACAACAAAGATTGAAAATGCAGGTGGCAGCCCTTAGGACTTGCCCTTTTAAAGCTATGCCTGCGTTCATTTCATATAAAAAGTCATTCCCAATCGGGTAAAAAATCAAAGATTTTAACAGAACATGAAATTTACAGGATTTGAGATAAATCAATCGAGAAATTGAAGTAAAAAAAGAGGCATTATGATCGGCATTATCGGTTTTGGCCGTTTCGGCGGTTTGACGACCCGGTATCTGGCCCGGGATTTTAAAGTGAGGGTGGTCAGCCGCAAAGGTAACGCTTCGGCAATCAAAGCTGTCGGCGGAATTCCGGCATCTATGGAAACGGTTTGCGCCCAGAAGTATATTATTCTTTGTGTTCCTATTTCGACTTTGAAAAATCTGTTAAAAGATATCGCACCGATCATGAATAAAGATGCAGTCGTTGTGGACGTGTGTTCGGTAAAAAAAGCGCCCATACGCTGGATGGAATCCCTGCTGCCTGAAACCGTTTCCATTCTGCCGACCCATCCCATGTTTGGTCCGGACAGCGCATCCGAATCTTTAAAAGGGTGCAAAATTTTTTTGAACGATGATAGAATTGATAAAGCCGGATATGAAAAGGTAAAAAATTATCTGCGCTCTCTGGAATTAATTCTGATTGAGGGAACCCCTGAAGAACATGACCGCCAGATTGCAGTCAGTCTCGCGCTTACCCATTATATCGGCCGGGGACTTGAAGAATTTGGTGCGGGTCCTCTTGATATCGACACGGAAGGCTATCAACGGCTGCTGAACATTCTGGGCGTCGTCGAACACGATACCTGGCAGCTTTTTATCGATATGAACAGATATAATCCGTACGCCCGTCAAAAACGGCGCAGATTCATGGATGCGATGAAAAGAATCGACACGCTCCTTGACGAACAGGTGGATTAGTCACTTCGAATTCCCACAAAAATAAGGTTACAATTAAAAACCCATTTATTGTGTTGTTTCAGAGTTGTCACAGGTTATAGTTGTCTCTATTTTTCACATATGATTCAAAGTCTTCTTCTATTAAAAAGCCAGATATCATGGCGCCCACCACATCCGCGGTATCCACGCGGTAAACGCCTTTTTCATCGCGACCGGTCAATTGTTTGGCCATTTTAACAATATCTTTAAGCGCTGTAGTCGGCATGTCAACAACAGCATTGATAGTTATCGTATCCGACGGTTTGTTCATTGGATGGGTATCCTTTGGTTTTATAAGTTAAAATATTGATTGCCAATCGCTAAAATATATCAAACGATATGTCAATAGAAAACACTACAATTTCGGTATCTTTCATGACGAATAAAAAGTATTTTATATTTTTTATATTTTAACGGTGAAATTAGAAATTGAAGATTAAAGACCCTGCGGTCTTTTTCAGGATCTAAAAATACTTTAGTATGAGCAGATTAACCGGGCTGCGAAAAAAGAGATCTCCATATATTTTAATTTATTTTTATTTGTGTTATAGGTAATCCAATTAGATGGACAATCCATTGAAAAAAAATAAACTTAAAAATAGTTTCCCAATATTGGTTGCCGACGATGATCCCATCGGCCGAAAGCTTCTTGAAAATACGCTGGTAAAATCCGGGTATAAAGTTGTCGCGGTTGAAGACGGTCTAAAAGCGCTGGCCCTGTTCAACGATGATTTCTTTCCGATTGTTCTTACCGACTGGATGATGCCGGGCATGGATGGCCTGGAACTTTGCCAGGCTATTAGAGATACACAACTGCCCGGCTATGTCTTTATCATCCTGCTCACGGCCCGGGATGCAAAGGATGATATTATAACCGGACTGAAGGCCGGAGCGGATGATTACCTGAGCAAACCTTTTCTCCACGCTGAACTGATCGCCCGGATCAACACCGGTATCCGTATTCTTAAACTGGAAAAATCACTGCAGCGTGCCAATAAAAAAATCAGGCTGATGTCCGTTACCGATACCCTTACCGGCAGCTATAATAAACGGTATCTCAACGAATATCTGCCTGTTGAAATATCAAGATCGAAAAGATACAATCGCGCACTGTCAGTTATCATGTGTGATATTGATCATTTTAAAAAGGTCAATGATACTTACGGACATCAGGCAGGTGACGCGGTGCTGAAAAATTTTTCATCATGTCTGATGCAATCCTTACGCAGAAAGATAGACTGGGTGGTGCGTTATGGCGGAGAAGAATTTCTTCTTGTTTTACCTGAGACAGACAAATCAGGTGCTTATCAACTGGCCCAGAGAATTCGTAAAAAGATTGCCCGGCAGGAAACCTTCGCTAATGACATATCGATTCAAATTACGGCAAGTTTCGGTATCAGTTGTTTTATTCCTTTAACCAGCGACATGACTGTTACACCGGAGGAAATAATCAAACAGGCGGATGCATTACTCTACAGATCAAAACAGGAAGGCAGAAACAGAGTCACGATGGAACCGGATACACCTTAATCATTTTAGATAGTGTCCGTTTGGAAATATTTTTTTGCCCGACCTCATCGTTATGCAAAAAAAATAATTATCGGAGTATCAAACATATGCCGTAAGGTTATTTCTGTGCATGCCTTGATCTTGAACAAAAATCCTTATTTCCGGATGGAGACTGTATTTTGCAGGGAGATGATATGAAAGTGAGCGTCAACAGTTCAGATTGTATCAAAAACAGCGAAAAAAATTTTATCGGTGAATTATACAAGGGCTTTGACTGGCGATTAATCAAAAAAATATTTAAACAGCGGTATCATCTCGATATGCTCAAAGTTATGGGAACACGCAAGGGGGATATTGTCGTTGTCAACGACAAGGTGGCCTATAAACTTGATTTTAAAGCAACGGTACCGCTTTCCATTGTTTTTGACCGAAAGGGAAATCATCTTGCATTAACACCGACAGGTAAAAAACAGACAGACAGCGAAAAACAGGCAATTCCGCATAATTTCAGCGACAATACAACAGCAGAATCTCAGACGGGCAAAGAAGAGATAACGGCTTATGATCTGTTGCCTTCCGAAAATAGTAGAGCGGCCGATGTTGTTGACCCGGATATTGATCCGAAAAAAAATATTTCCCGAATGGCAAATAAAATCGCGTTGATGATTTCGGAAATAAATGGGAAATAGGGTAGGGGATTTCGCTATGATCGAAAAATTTCGGCTATCGGCAGCGTCGCGATATCTCTGAATTTGGAATAGTCCTTGTCTTTTTCATCCAGCATATCCAGAATACGTGAAAAAGAGTTTTGAATAAAAAATTTACGGTCATCCCCTTGACTCTGGACACCGAAATTGATTCTTTTCATCTCTTCGGGGGTTATTTTGCTGATGATATTTTTGGTTGCCCAGATTGCACCGTAGCGTGCAAAATCGGACAGCCTTCCCGTATAATTGATACTGTCCCCCAGTGCGGTAAATTCAATGTTACCCGCAGATTTGATGGTGCCAAAAAATTCCTGCCCCTCATTGATGCCGATGTTAAGGTATAGTTCATTTCGCCATCCCTTGCGTATCTTCCATTCGCTACTGAACTGAATCATCTTTTCTCTGATTTCCAGTGAACAGTTGACGGCGTCTGAAATGTAGTTGCGACCCGGTTTTTTAATAAAATAATAAAGCATTCCGTCTCCAACATGCTTGCCGTGAATGCCATTATACTTTTCAAAAGAAGCGCCCACCGTTTTCCAAAGCTGATTTATCAGTTCAAAATATTCTTCCGGCATCAGCTCCGCACTTATTTTAACCGAATCCTGCAGGTCGGCAACCAGCACGCATAATGAAACCAGTGACGGCATTCTCTGGGAAAGCAGTTCGTTTATGATCTTTTTTCTCTGGGAAAGAAAATCCATAACATCATCATCTATACGTTCTGAAGGAAGGTAGACAAAAAACAGTCCTTCACGAAAAAACATGGTATAGACACGATATGAAATTACAGATCCATCCTGAAGAATAAAATTTAAAGGAGAATTGTTAACAGCCTCTTTTTGAAATGAATCTTCCGTATCATATTTACCGGCCAGGAATGTTATCTCGCTTTCAGTAATACCGCTATAAAGGCTTTTTATGTGGTCTCTTTGATAACTGCCCTTAAAAAAACGCATATGAAATGCAATTACTTCTTCCCAGTTGCGAAGATATTGATGGCATTCCCAACTGAAGAGCAGTTTGAAAATATTTCTCGAATCGAGTTTATTAATGGTGCTTATATTATTTTTAAAGACCAGCTCTTCGGCATCAGAGTTAATCCACTCGATTTCGAAACTATGGTTTATCAGATAGGCCGGAGCGTCAATATCGTCAATGGTCAACGTGAGGGGAGCGTCTTTGATGGTGCTGGGCATATCAATATCGGAAGAAATGTCAATGTCTTTGTCCGGTTCGGGAATATCATCTTCGAAACGTTTTTCCGGAAAAATTTCGAGAACAGGAGAATCTTTCTTAAATTTTTGGGCTATTTCTTCCATTGAGTATCCATTATCTTTCCAGTATTTTATTTTTTCAATTCGTTTTACGGCCCCTTCCGGGAAATACCAGTCTTTTTTTTCGGTTTTTGTGCCCGAATTTTCATCTGATTGTGATTCCCGTAAAATCGGCTTCGGCAAAATTTTTCTTTTTATGCAATCTTCAAGAAGTTGCCTTGAAATACTTGTCCGGGGGAGTATTCTCTTATCGGGAGTCCAGTTTTCAGCAAAGGCATCAGACATGTTAAGTACCTAATTAGGTTTTAATTAGACTACGCAAAGTAAAGCCCATAAAAAAACGGTTGTCAAGGAATATTTACAAAACGATTATCAAAGTTAGAATATGATTATAGTAGGTTACACATCATATCGTTCGCTGAACTATTACTTGACACTATATATCCGTTTCTCTATACTTGGATCAAATGATCGCCGAGTGCATATTTATTAATTAAATTCAGTATGATAACCGGATATCAGTGTATATCTCTGGTTGCTTTCATCTATTTTTCATGTTTTTCCGCTCTCAAAACCTGACAGGGTATATTTAAATAGGATTCTACCCTGATCGGGCGTTACTTCTTCGGTTGTTTTTATCCGGAACAAATCGTTAAAAGATCCGACGG
>CAZFXX010000180.1:0-6649 GCA_964522985.1 uncultured Desulfobacteraceae bacterium | reverse complement strand
TTCGATCGTCTCCCAGAAGCCCGATGACAAATGACGGAGGGCGGCCGACTTGCTGCTGATTTCAAACCCCGGCAGTTGTCCGTTCGTCCTTTTCCAATCCTTTTGTGCTTCGCCGATGGCAGTGCGAATTTCCTCCTCGATCTTGAGGAGGGAGCCGGCCTCGCCGGCCAGCTGCATTTTGTCAAAGACGGTCCTCACCAACTCGCCGAGCAGCGGCGGATCGAGAGATTTGATGAAGCCCTCCAGCATATCAGGACTGCCGGGCATGGGCTCGGCGCAGACGATATTTGAGCGACGGACGCGGGGGCGTTCAGCGGGTTTCACGCCCCGGGCCTGTCCGGCTTTCTGGGCGCGAAGCCAGAGGGAGAGCCCGGCGATCTGAACAGCACGGGGGTCGATGTCTATGCCGTGAATATTATGTTCGATGATGAGACGGGGGACATCTTTGAGGAACTCGTCTTTGGAGGAGTAGGCTCCCTGCAGTGCCGGGCAGGAGCCGTTGTTCCAGGCTTCCTCGTAGATGGTTTCGAAAAGGTCGAAGGCGTAGAGGCCAAAATGCATGGAACCGCACGCGGGGTCGAGCAGGCGGATTTCGCGGGGGTCCTTGAGCGGGCGGTGCGGGATGTAGACGGGCTGTTTAAGGAGTTCTTCCTGGCTGAGGCCTTCCTGGCCAGGCATTTCAAGGGCCGTTTCGCCCTCGTCGAGAAAGATCTCGGTGGGGCGGCGGACCAGGTAGCGGCACTGGTCGACAAGGCGGGTTTTGCCGCGATTCATTTCATACCAGATGCGGCCAAGGGTGTTGTCGGTGAGAAACTCGACGACATAGCGGGGAGTGAAGAACTGATTGCGGACAGCAAGCTCACGGGAGTTGCGCGGAGCGGCAGACGCCTTGCGCATTTTTTTCCGTTCCCCGGGATCATTGTAATACTGGTAGATCCAGCCGATGGTCTCATCCTCGGCCCATAGGTGTTTCAGATCCTTTTGATTAAGAATTTCAACCAAATCGATCAGAACCGCCTCACGGGGAAACAACAAGCCGAAAGGTGAAAACCGGTCGAACAAAATGCCGAGGTCCACGCCAATTTCATCGAACACACAAAAGATGAAGCTGCAATAGCGCTCGTAACGATCTCCAAGCCCGGTCCCGGCAATCTGCAGGTAGACCTCAAAGCCTTCAGACGCCATCCCATTGCAAACACATTGCTGAATCAGGCCACGTTCCTCGCACATCCGAAGTGCGGCAAAACGGTTCAGAACAGTAAAAGACTGCTCACGGGTCATGCGATCTATGGCGGATTTAATTGGACTTTTTTCTTTACCCATACCGATGGCAAGATGTTCAACCCTATCCCGCAATAGATTTGCCACATCCCGTTGCTCATCATCAAGATGGGTGAGTTTCTCCATCTCTGTGATTTTACCATCTGGCTGGATGCCGTATATTTCCTGAAGCTGGCGGGTAAATTCACCCCTCAACAGTGTCCTTGCATCGGCCACCATCCGCGCCAGTTTGTTTCGCGTCTCTTTATCAAATGCCATGGTTACCGCCAGGTGATTTTAAGGGTCAAGCCTTCTTCCAACTGAGCTTTCAGTGATTCCAGTTTCTGGATCAACACATCGAGATTATCTGCCGATGTGATAAATTTCGGGGCATCCAGTGTAATATCCACAATATTCTCGTCACCTGGATCGCCACCGTCTCCGCCCGGATCTGACAAAATTTTGATCTCATTTTCGATACGCGCAAGTTCACTATCAAAAAAATAGTTGTCGTTGAGCAATTTGCGAATACCGTTAAGATCAGCACTGGCCTCAACTGTTAATGCATCCAGTTCAGCACCCAGGCGCGCCTTATCCTCCGCTCCCAAAAGGCCCCATTCGGAAAGGCCCTGCAATCGTGCTTTGTTTTCACCCAGTTTCGCCGCCTGGACCTGTATGAACGCTGTTGCAGCATTTTCAATTTTTGAACTGAGTTCTGCCAGGCAGGTTTTCATTGCCGGCATGTGGTCAAAGAAATTCCCCCTGGCGATGAGTTCCGACAACTCTGAACGGTCAGTTTCGGTATCGGACACAAGTATCCCGGGAATCCCTGCATTGGGTAGTTTTGGTATTTTACGGATCAGGTTATTTGCCGAACCGATAACATCACCAATACCGTTATCAAATGCTTTCTTAATATCCCGTGCCCAGCAGAGATCATCAAACAGAGGGCACTCCTCTCCCCCAAGCCGGTTGGCAGCATCGGAAGCATCTCCCTTTAAAATCTCGGCGACATTTTCCTGGATACCCCGGGCCCGATCAGCACCCGTCAATCCAAGGGTTTCCAGTTGCACGGCAAGGGGTGCAAAATCCTGCTGGAAATCCGGGAAATGACGCATGACACACTTGCTGATTTTTTCAGCCAGCGGCATCACTTCTTCGGCTGTGAGCGTCAGCAATCGGTCCCTGGCTCTGAGCATTTTTTCGGGGTCGGGTGGCGCATCCTGAAGCGCAATGCCGATCTTGTTGAAGCTATTGGTGTTTTTGAGATTGTTGAGGGCCACCTCACCACGCACCGTGATGTCCGCACCACTTACCCGCAGCTTGATCACGCTGGCCACGAGCATAGCAGCCACGATATACCGGGTTGTGTCCTTTGACCAGCCGTAACGAGGGGCGTAAAAGGTGTCGAGCAGCCGGCGACCGTCCACTTGTCCCTGTCTATCGAGAAAATCCTTGAGTGAAACAATGGCCTTATGCTGGATATCTATGGGGGTGGACCCGCTTTTTTTGACCAATCCAAGAGGGTCATTTTTGTCTGGAATTTTATCGAGGTTATCCGTTTTCAGGAAACGTTCTGCCGTTGCCGTCTCGGTTTGCACCGGTGCTTCGGCGTATTTATCAAACACATTGGCGGCCGCAGATTCCAATTGTTTACGGGTTGCGTCTACAACATTGGCGCCCAGTTCCACTACTGCCCTTGGTTGGGCCCGGAAGACAAAGGAACCTGCCGACAGCGATTTCAGCAATCGGGATTCCACGTCCTTCTCCAGGTTCCCGGCGCGCTGATCCTGGCCACGCAGGTATTCCTCCACGTCTTTATCGGCGGCCTTGTTACGGTTTTGCTTGTATATGTCGCGGCACCGGCAGATCTCCACGATAAGGTTTTCCACCTCGGGGTCCTGTTTTCCCAGAAGGTATATCGTATTTGCATTTGCTCGCTGCGGGGATTCCAGCACCCGCTCATCTTTTCGTTTTTCGTATTCCGATTCAGTCACAAACTCAATGTGGGTCTGGATGGACTCCTTCTGACCGCTTAAAGAAACCGGCATGGCACCGGCATACACTTTAAACCCCGTGCCGACAGAACGGGTCCCTAAAAGTTTTACCGTGGGTGTTGCGGTAAATATTTCTCCCAGGATCTTATTGTGAATGTTGCGGATGTCGGCCATTCGGGGTATCATTTTCAATCGTTCTTTTTCAAGATCGATAACAGCCTCGCTCATGAACCGCAAGCTGCCGTCTACTTCATTCAGTGGTATGGCCGGCTCTGCCAGCAGGTCGTCCACCGCCTTGTTCACATCGTCGCCCAAGGATGGGGCATCCACCGCCGGGTGAATCATCGCGGCAACGTTTTCACGGTTCACCGGAAAATCCTCGAGTATCTGAAGGACCGAAACCGCCTTGGCCACCTGACATTGCAGCGAATCGACTCCAAACACCTTTTCCACCCTGGCCACACCGTTGATAATGTGGGGAAACGGTTTATCGATATCCGCTCGCAGGGTATCGAATAGGGTTACAGCCGAAGCCAGGGCGCCAATATTTTCATCGGCCAGCAATCGTGCCCCTTTGCGAACCTTGCCCGGATCGACCAGGACATCCTGGATCACCTTAATGGCCGATCTGAGCCCAACCCCGCCACGGGTCTTGGCCAGTCGTGCCAGCAATTGCAGGAGGATGTCAAAATGATGGGGCAAAAACGGGTAAAATTTAATAAAGGCGTCCCTGTCCAAGTCGGATTTGTAATACCGCGTGTTTCTCAGCTCCGTGGCATAACGGAACTGAGGGCCGTGTTTGTCGAACAGATCACCCAGGGCAGTCTTGCCTGCTGTTGATTTTCCCAGCAGGCGTTTATAGCAGATGACGCGAATATCACTGGCCTCCAGATCGATGGAAACCGGGAAACGGTCTTTCAGTTTGAAAAGTTTGGCCGTGTTGGTAGCGGCCCTGGGGTCGTCTTCAGTGAGCGTCTGCTGGGCGGTGGCAATAATCCACGCATGCCCCATACCGAGATTTTTGATGTTTTTGGCAAGGCCATCTAAATTGAGAATCAAATCGTCCCGGGCGACGACGTACTGACCCACTTCGTCAATGATAAAAATGATATTTTCCGTACCCGCTTTACGTTTTACCAGGTCCAGCATCTGGCTTACCCGGTCGTCTTCTTTAATCTGTTCCTCGATCCGGATATCGTTGAAAGTCTTGGCATCCGGGAAAAGATCAGGGTAAAATTCCGAGGCCGCCCGTGAGGCCAAAGCTTTTATCACCAGTGGCTGGTTTTTGATTTCCTCCCAGGTTTTCCCTTTGGCAAGTTCCTCGATACGCAATTTGAACGCCTCAAGCCGGCTCTCTTTTTCTAACATGAATTCAAGGTAAGCGATTTTGGCATCTCTGGAATATCCCGCCCATTGCATCACCTTGGCATAGAGGACTGTTGAAATTTCGGCCATGGTCGCACCGGCAAGCTGTTCTGCAGCCAGATCAAGCATAATGACTGCTGCCGGGAACTTTTTTGCCATGGTGCCGAGCCGCTGCCGCAAGGGCCCATCACTTATCTGGTTCTGAAGCATCCCCAGAAATGGTTTACCGCCAATTTTTCGGGTCGGATCAAGCGCAAAACCAAGATATTTTGTAAACGAACTTTTCCCCGAGCCATAGAACCCTGATACCCAGACGCCCACCTCAACATTGTTTCCGCCGTCCATGCCTTCCTCCAGGCGGTCCAGCATACGGTCAAGGTGGTTTTCGATGCTCGGGGTTGCCACATACTCCTGGATTTCCTGCTTGATGAGATCCTCGCTGGTGGTGTCGTAAGTGATAACCTTTTCTATACGCCGATCAATGGGTTTGGCTGTGTCGAACAGTTCGCGAATGGTGGTCACTTTCATTAACCCCCTATGTGTGTGGAACGATAGTTACCGTCCTCGGGATATATTCCTAAAAAACGCAGGTTGGTTCTGCCGGATCGTTTTCCAGGATAAAGGATAACGGTTGGCACCGTAAATCGTCCTTGGAGCCCCTGTTCAATGGTTCCCACCCGCAGGTATGGATGGAGCGCTTCAAGGTCAGTTATGAAAAGGACCGTGTCATCCTGGCCTTTGAGAGAATTAAGCCTGTCTTCCAACTTGTTGCGAAGGGTGTTTTCACCGGTAAGCGCATCGGCAAGGGTTTCATTGATGGGATCGAAATCAAGGGGCGCATCCTGCTCGCTGTCCAGCCAGATGTCGCGGAGGTCGTTTTTTCTGAAAATCTCGTGAACCACCTCGGCCATCGAAAAGGTGTGGACTGTCCATCCTTCGATGTTCAGCTTGGCAACCCATTGTTTCATGCGGCGCTTTACCGTGAGCATCTCCTCGGGCTCAAACACCAGGTAGAACACCGGGTCATCACTGGCATGGTTCATTCCGCGGCCATGCTTCAACCGCTGGCGTAATTCGTCAAAATTCTGCTGCAGCAAGTCCAATGAGTGCGTCCTCCATTGTTTTATGCTTCCAGGATACCCTCAAAAGATCACCTGAAAACTGAGTGATGAAGTGACCGCTGGATGACCGCTCAAGTTCATAGCGCACATCCATAGGCTCCAATCCGAAAAGCCGCCAGTCTGGGTGTTCAATAAGGGCATTGTCGCTGAACCCGTTAAAATGAATTTCATGGGCAAGGAAAAGCGTTGCCAGTGACTGGATTTTAAATGGAATGATTTCCCGTTTGCCCCCGTGATCATTTCCAGCCATCTGAAAATCTGTTAAACAGCCGGTAAGATAGCGTGCAACCCTGAGCATCATGGTGTCAGACCATCGAGAAGCAATAATTCCGTTGTTGGCCGCGCGATCCAGGAATTCCAGGGCATCCTGGCGGGTGATCAGCGTTGCGCCGGCCGTATATTTTCCCCAGTAGATTTCAGTAATGAAATCATGCAGGACATCATGGGCACGAGTTGTATAGATGAGAAATATCTGGCTAAGTCGGTTTGCCGGGACACCAAGTTCAATCAGTTGCTTGATGTTCAAGGCCGGCTTTGCATCGTCGCAGAGATACCGGGCAGCAAACACCCGCCCAACGATATCCTTCACACGAAGGGCTGTTGCCCGACCAATGGCGCCTTCCTGAACGGCTGCAGATTTAAGCTCAGCCACGCTCATGGAGGGTTTCCAGAGATCAAAAAGCGCCAGTGATTCAGGTATCATCCCCTGGCCCTTGGATAGTTCGGTCGTATATTTCCTGTTTTTCATATCAATCTGTTGTAAAATACGGGAAACAATGCTTCCCGTTTTTAAAAGCATCGTAATAATGCATGGCCAGTTCACTGACCGCAAAACGAGTCATTATATTTTTTAACCGACCGACTTGAACAGGGCCTTCCGGGACTGTGGCCTTGGTCGACAGCAAA
>CAZFXX010000179.1:0-6649 GCA_964522985.1 uncultured Desulfobacteraceae bacterium | reverse complement strand
GGATCTACTTTCGACAAGTTCATAAAAGATAGGGCCATGAATAGAAGCCACCCTGATTGACGAGGAAAACCATGCTTCTTGAAGTCAAAAATGTGACAATCCAGTACGGGAAAATAACCGCCATTAACGATGTCTCCCTCGATGTGGAGAAGGGAGAGATTGTCACCCTGATTGGCGGCAACGGAGCGGGTAAAACGACAACCCTCAGGGCCGTATGTGGTATGCGGCAACCGGTGACCGGTGAAATCTGGTTCGAGGGCCAAAGGATTGATGGACTCCCCGTGCAGAAAATCGTCCAGCTGGGTGTTTCGCATGCACCCGAAGGAAGAAGGCTTTTCGACTATATGACCGTCAAAGATACCCTTTTGGCGGGTGCCTTCCTGCAGAAAAACAAAAATGAGATCCAGCGCTCTCTGGACAGGGTATACGGACACTTCCCGAAGCTAAAAGAGAGGAGCAGGCAAGTGGCATGCACCCTTAGCGGGGGTGAACAGCAAATGCTCACCATCGGGCGTGCGCTCATGGCCAATCCGATGTTACTGCTTTTGGATGAGCCATCGCTCGGACTGGCCCCCCTGCTTACCCAGGAAATTTTTACCATCATCGAGGATATCAACCGCAGCGGTGTGACCATTGTACTGGTCGAACAGAATTCCCGCATGGCGCTCAAAGTGGCCCACAGGGCATTTGTTTTGGAGGTCGGTCGGATTGTCCTCACGGGTGAGGCGTCCCGGCTTTTGGACGACACGCGAATAAAGGCCGCCTATCTCGGGCAGTAACCGCCGGAATCGATGTGGATTCCGTATCACTCAAGAACCCGGCGTCCAGTAACCATCAAATGCTAAACAGAAAACGGGAGACATGAAAATGATCGTTCAAGTTCTAGCCAACGGCATGATGCTAAGTCTAATCTATGCACTAGTGGCCATAGGTTTGACCATGATCTACGGCGTCATGCATATTCTGAACTGGGCTCACGGGGAGTTTGTTATGTTCGGGGCTATGGGTGCTTTTTATTTGATGGTGGTGAGCAAATTGAATTTTGCACTGTCTCTGGTAGTGGCTACAATATTTGTGGGTCTACTGGGTGTCATCACCGAACGTATTGTCTTCAAACCCATGCGTGGTCTCCATTTGCCCAGCTATATCATGTCTATAGGATTAGTGTATGTCTTGCAGGCCATGGGCTCGTTTATGTTTGGTGTTCAGGACAAAATGATCCCGACGGTGATGCCGGGTGTGGTGAAAATTTTTGGTGCCATTTTGCCCAAGAGCCGGGTAATGCTGATGCCCATCGCAGCCGCGCTCACAGCCGCCTATTACTTTTTTCTCCAGCGAACCCGTTATGGGCGGGCCATACGAGCAACCTCCATGGATGAGGTGGGAGCCTCTTTACAAGGGATCAGTATCGATCGCTGCGCCGCGATTGCCATGGGGAGCGGGTCTGCTCTGGCTGGTGCCGCGGGCGTCCTGCTGGCGTCGATTGTCAAGATCAACCCCTTCATGGGAGAAGCTCTGATATTCAAGGCCTTTATCATCGTATTCGTAGGTGGGCGCATGAGTCTGGTAGGGACCATTATCGCCGCTTTTATCGTGGGATATACCGAGAGTATTGTTTCCGTTTACTGGGACCCCGCCTGGATCCCAATGATAGAAATGGCCGTTCTGGCCGCGATTTTGATCTTCAGACCGGGGGGACTTGTTGGTATCGAGGTTAAGAAGCTCGGAGCCGCGCGAGAATGAAGGGGAATGAATTGACCATGGATAAATTCAAGCAAGTAAAGACCATCAGCATTTTAGCACTTATAGTGTTTCTCTTTGTCCTGCCGGGAATCACATCAAGCCCGGCTGTTATGTACATCATGATTTGGATTTTCCTTTACTCTCTGGTTTGCGGAACATTTCGCTTCGTCACCATGACCGGCGATTGGACGTTTGCCCATGTCGGCATTATGGCTGTTGGGGCCTACACCTCCATGTTGTTAACCATGAAGTTGGGATGGTCTGTCTGGCCAGCCATGGTGACTTCGAGCATCATAGCGCTCGCCGTGGGCATGGTGTTGTATTCCTTGTGTCTCAAGACTAGGGCTGTTACCTTTTTCTGGGTAACCTGGGCCTTTGGTGAAATAATCCGACAGGTCTTTGCGAGGTTCAAGCATCCGTTTGGCGGCCATATAGGGATATCGGGCATTCCAGGTCCGACCATCTCCATTCCGGGTTTCATCGAGATAGGATTCGAAACCCAGATGTCTTATTATTATCTAGGCTTATTCCTAGCCGTGGTGATTTTTCTGATCATGTATCTGGTGGAGAGGAGCCGTGTCGGTTTGACTCTTAAGAGCATCGATGTGAATTGGGAACTATCCGAGTCCCTCGGCGTCAATGTGTTCGGATACAGACTGCTGGCTTTGGCGATCGGTTCCTTCTTTGTAGGAATTGCCGGGAGCTTTTATGCTCACTGGATTCACTTTCTATCTCCGGCGGACTTTGGCATTGGCTTTGGAATCTTGGTCCTTCTTTATGTTGTGGTTGGAGGACATAAAACAATGTGGGGGCCAATCATCGGGGTGACCATATTTATTATTTTGAGCCGTTTGGTATTGAGTCGACTGGAAGAATACCTCATGCCCGTCTTAGGTCTCATTTTGATGTTAACCCTGGGGCTGTTCCGGGAAGGTCTGGAAAGCGTGCCAAGACGGATTTTTCCATGGATTAAGGCGACATTTACCCGAACGAGGAAGGAGGCCTGAGCAAGGTGACATTCTTTGAAATCAGGAACATCAACAAACAGTTCGGCGGATTGAAAGCGCTACAGGATGTGAGCTTTGAGATCAATTCTGGAGAAATCATGGGACTAATCGGCCCTAATGGCTCGGGAAAATCGACCCTTATCAATGTCATCACCGGCACCCATAAACCAACCGGTGGAAAGATAATTTTTAAGGGCAAGGATGTAACCGGGCTCAAGCCCCATGAGAGCGCCAAGATCGGCATTGGTCGTAATTTTCAGCTTCCTATGCTCTTCGGTGAGTTCTCTGTTCTGGAATCCATGCGTATCGCCTTTCATATCAAATCCGGGGTCGGGTTTTGGGGAGCGGTGTTAAATACATCGGCGACCGTGGAAAAAGAAGCCCGTGTTGAACATGAGTCCCTGGAGGTTCTAAAATTTTTGGGGATAGAGCATGTTAAGCATAAGCTTACCAAGAATCTACCCCAAGGTTTTGAAAGACTTCTCAGCGTCGGCATGGTGATGGCCAGTGGAGCAGAGCTGATACTGCTGGACGAACCGGTGGCGGGCATGAATCCCACCGAAACCAGCCAGATGATGAAGATGATTCTTGCTATTCGCGATAAAGGCATAACAGTATTGATGGTCGAACACAACATGCGGGTCATAATGGGCATGTGTGATAGGATTGTGGCTCTGAACTTCGGGCAGAAGATCGCCGAGGGGACGCCAGATCACGTCAGGGAAAACAAAGAGGTCATTGAAGCCTATCTGGGCGCTGGCTCGGAATAAAAATACCCATAATCGTCCGATTTTGCACTATACTAAATGTTGTATGGCCTGATAATTTAGCCATAACAGCCTTATCTTTTTCTATCAATTTACCGCTGACAAAACTTAATGTGAGTAAAGAGAACAGGTTTTGTTTGTAGTGTCTTTGCCGCCGAAATAGTTCTTCATCAACTTTACTTTTTTTTTATGGAAGCAGAGTTCGAGTGTATAAATATAGGGAAAGCATATGAAGAATTATTCAAAAACAACTGTAAACGCTTATAGTTCCAAATCGTCCCGAAAAGCGATAATATACCGGGAAGCGGCAGGCCTATTTCGGGAAAAAGGGTATAGGGCATCTACCCTCCGGGAGATAGCGAAAAGATCTGGCGTTCAGGGGGGCAGTATCTATTATCATTTTCGCTCCAAGCAGGATATTTTATATCAGATTATGGATTTCACCATGAATGCGCTCATCAAAAATTTAAAAAAAGAGATAAAGGGAGAAAAAGATCCTTTAGAAGAGTTCCGAAAAGCCATGAGATTTCATATCGAGTATCACATTAATCACTTGAATGAAACTCAAGCATCCGATGAAGAAATCCGTTCTCTTAATAAGGAAAACTATGATTCTATTATAGCCAGAAGACATAATTATGCGGATATTTTTATCCGAATCCTGAAAAAGGGAGTTCAGAATGGTGTCATGAATATTGACAATCTGAAATTGACCAGCATGGCTGTATTACAAATGTGTACAGGCGTTTCATACTGGTTTCGACATGATGGCCCTCTTAATGCCAGCGATGTTGCGAATAAGTATGCTGACATAATCTGTTGGGGCATCGCCAAAAAAGCTAAACATTTCTAAGATTTTTATACTGGGTCTGTTCATAAATAACTTGTAGTATAAAGGATGGGCGCTACACAGGAACCTTCACAAACCAAATGTGAATTTTCAACAAACAGGGAGGGATATAAATGGGAAAAATTCAAACACGTATGGGCGATGGCTTCAGGGTCGAAATGACCGAAGCTGAAATCAGGCATGATCTGGAAGAAGGGGTGGCGGATGCAGTATTGCGGGCAGAGATTCCTCCCCTCACCGAGGATGAGATGCAGTATTTATTTGAAATTATTGAATGCCCGGATCAAAACGTCAGCGTAAAAAGAGGAAATGATGTCATCCTAAGTTATGACAGTGGCACAACCAAGTTCAAGCGTGCGAATGTATCGGTCAGCAAAATTCAATCATTGCAAATTTATGAGAGATTATTAGGTGCAGACACTATGGATCTTGGCCATATTCATTACAGTTTTAAACCGGTAAAACCAATTGTACCTTTTGAAATACCGATATTGGAACATGCATTATTGATGACAATAGCCCCGGTGTTTTACGGAGCCTGCCCGGATTTAGGATCGTACGCCGTACCTGACGGCCCTTGTCCGAATCCGGCTGATCTACTGCCAAAGGGGAAGATATCGGAAGCCAGGGCATCCTATGAGGATGCTATGGAGTATGTAATAAAAGATGCGGTTTATGTAAGCAGTGCAATGTACGAAGCCGGAGCAGATGCAATTAATTTTGATACCACGGCCGCAGCGGGAGATGCGGAGTTCTTAGCTGCGTTGAAAGCGGTGGAGATTCTTAAAAAGAAATATCCTCAAATGTGTATTATGATGGGAATGGCATCAGAGTTTGTTTTGGGGATGCATGGAGATGTATCCTACGATGGAGTTAAATTGGCGGGGCTTTATCCGGACAAGCAGGTAAAAATGGCAGAAAAGGCAGGGGTTACAATTTTCGGTCCCTCGATTACTATTGTTTCAACGAAATCTTTGCCTTGGAATATAGCTAGATCTGTTACATTTGTCAAAGCTTGCTGTGAAGCATCAAATATACCTGTACACCTTAATGCGGGAATGGGTGTAGGCGGAGTTCCCATGGCCCTTACTCCACCCGGGGATGCTGTATCGAGAACTTCAAAAGCACATGTGGAAATATGCAAATTAGATGGGTTGTAGGTAGGCGTTGGTGATCCTTTTGGCATGGCAATTTCACATGGTATCGCTTCGGGCATGGGCGGAATGCGTACTGCCGGAGATCTGGTAGCGCGTATGCAGATGACTCGAGGGATGAGGATTCATGAAGCAAAAGAATATGTTGCGAATAAATTGGGAGTTGCCATTGCCGATCTTTCAGATCCGGTAGTAATGAGCGAAATCAGGGAAGATATGAATATAGGTCGCGTAAATGAGGCACCTGGAGTGGCTAAGGGGATTGACGCTAAAATTAACATAGCAGAATTGTTGGACATAGAAATCAATAGCGTAAATATTTTTAAGAAAAATGTCAATTGGCCATCAGGCTAAAAAAGGGATAACTAATCGATAAAAAGGAGAAAATAAACGATGACAACAACAGAAATTTTGGAGGCGGCTAAAAAGTCGATAGTGGAATGTAACGCCGACAAAGCGAAGGATGCGGCTCGACAGGGCTTAGATGAAGGAATTGACCCGATCGAGTTGTTAGATGGTGGATTTGTACCCGGAATTAATGAGGTTGGATATCTGTTTGGATTGGGGAAGCTATTTCTTCCGGAGTTAGTTCTATCGTCTGAGGTCATGCGGAGTGTTACCGCTATAATTAACGAAGCCTTTCCTGAAAATTTAGGGATAGGGAAAGGCAAGATTGTACTTGGCACCGCTCAGGGAGACATCCACGATATTGGTAAAACAATAGTTGCTTCTCTTTTTCAGGCAAACGGATTTGAAGTATACGATCTTGGGCGGGATATTCCGGTTTACGATTTCATTGAAAAGGCTGAGGAGGTTGGAGCCGATATCATCGGCATGAGTGCGCTATTGACAACGACAATGGGGATGCAGAAGCGGCTTGAACAGGAACTGAAGAAAGAGGGCTTGAAAGGTAAGTACAAGACGATGGTTGGGGGAGCCCCTGTGACACAGAGGTGGGCTGATCGAATTGGGGCGGATGCCTTTGCGGAAGATGCAGCCGACGGTGTCCAAAAAGCAGTGGAATTGTTGAAAAAATAAATTATTTTTTAGCCATTTTTTGCGACATAGGGAGCTCTATTAAAGGGTGTTAAAATCCGCCGTTCTTCATGAAATTATGGCTGTTTGTCG
>CAZFXX010000178.1:0-6707 GCA_964522985.1 uncultured Desulfobacteraceae bacterium | reverse complement strand
GGGTGTTATGGCTACGGTGAACCAGACCATTGATTTTGATACGGCCGTACTGGTGGCAGCCGAGTTTGAGTATGAAGTGGAAAAGGCTTCATTTGAAGAAGATATCCTGATGAAACCTGAAGCGGATAAACCGGAGAATCTGTCTGAACGGCCGCCGGTCGTCACTATAATGGGACATGTGGATCACGGCAAGACATCCCTTCTGGATGTTATTCGTAAAACCCGGGTAACGGAATTTGAAGCCGGCGGTATTACTCAGCACATAGGCGCCTACCAGGTTAAGACCAACAAGGGCCAGATCGTATTTTTAGATACCCCCGGCCATGAGGCGTTTACGGCCATGCGTGCCCGAGGAGCCCAGGTCACCGACATCGTCGTACTGGTGGTGGCGGCCGATGATGGTGTTATGCCCCAGACCATTGAAGCCATCAACCATTCAAAGGCATCCAATGTACCGATCATCGTAGCGGTCAACAAAATTGATAAAAACAATGCCGAGCCCGAAAGAGTGCTCCGGGAACTGGCCGATGTGGGGCTGATGTCCGAGGAATGGGGGGGCGACACCATTTTTATCAAGGTTTCGGCCAAGCAGAACATCGGGATCGACGAATTGCTTGAAATGATACAATTGCAGGCAGAATTGCTGGAACTCAAGGCAGATCCGAACAAACATGCCGTCGGTCACGTGGTTGAAGCCAGGCTTGATTCCGGCCGCGGCCCTGTAGCCACGGCCCTGATTAAGGAAGGCACCCTGCATAATGGTGATTCGATTGTGTGTGGTGTTCACCATGGCAAAGTACGTGCCATGCTCAATGACAGGGGTGCTGCGGTTGATTCGGCAAGGCCGTCCATGCCGGTGGAAATCATCGGGCTTACCGGTGTTCCCACAGCCGGTGACGAACTGATTGCCCTTGCCGACGATAAAAGCGCCAGACAGGTCAGCGCGCACCGTATTCAAAAACAGCGCTCTCTGGACCTGGCCAAAAACAGCCGATTGAGTCTCGAAGGCCTTTTCGATAAAATGCAGGAAGGGGAAATCAAAGACCTCAACCTGATTATAAAGGCGGATGTCGATGGCAGCATCGAGGCCCTCAGGGATTCTCTGGTAAAATTGTCAAACAAGGAAGTAAGCATAAACGCAATCCATTCGGCAACCGGAACGATTACGGAATCGGATGTATCTCTTGCCACGGTATCCGATGCAATCATCATTGGGTTTAACGTTCGGCCCAACTCCAAGGTGACGGGAATGGCCGCTGAAGAAAACGTGGATATCCGTTACCACAGCATTATTTATGATGTTATCAGGGAAATAAAAGACGCCATTTTAGGAATGATGTCATCTACCTACGAGGAAAAAGTGCTGGGCCGGGCCGAAGTCCGAGAAATGTTCCATGTGCCGAAAATAGGCACCATTGCCGGCGTCTATGTCACCGATGGTAAAATCGAACGTGACCAGAAGGTCCGCCTTCTCCGGGAAGGTGTTATTCTTTATGAAGGCAAAATTTCTTCCTTGCGGCGTTTCAAAGACGATGTCAAGGAAGTCCAAAGTGGTTATGAATGTGGTATCGGCATTGAAAGATATAATGATATCAAACTTGGCGATGTCATCGAATGTTACTTAATGAAAGAAATAAAGCCTGAAATGGATTGAGATATAGTAGGAACTGGCTATGGTTGTCGGGCTCGGAATGATCACCTTCAGGCTGCATGACTGTCACAGTCTGAAAGAGAAAAGAAAGATCATGAAAGCGATAATCAACCGGTTGCGCAATCGTTTTAATGTGTCCATTGCAGAGGTCGGATCCAACGATATGTATTGGAAAACCGAAATAGGATTTGCCCTGGTGGGAAATGATCGGAAAACGATAAACTCCAAAACGGACAAGATTTTCAATCTGGCTGACAGGCTGGGTCTTGCAGAAATTATCGATACCCAAATGGAGATGATCAATCTATGAAACCCTATACACGCGGAGACCGGGTCGGCGGGCAGATACAAAAGACATTGTCGGAAGTATTGACCCGGAAAATTAAAGACCCGCGTCTGGCCATGGCCACCATCACCGGCGTAAAAATGTCGCCGGACCTGCGGCTGGCAAGAATTTATTTTTCCATCTCCGGTTCCGCAATCACCAAAGATGAAGTAATCACAGGTTTTAAAGCGGCCCGGGGATTTTTAAAACGTATTCTGGCCCCTCAACTAGGACTTCGGTATATGCCGGATCTCACATTTTTTTACGATGACTCTTTCGACTATGGGGCCCGTATCGAAAAAGTGTTAAAATCTGTTGAAACGGATAATGAACCAGATAATTAATCATTTACTAAAAAGTAAACATGTCTTCCTGGCCACCCACGTCCATCCGGACGGGGATGCCGTTGGTTCCCTGATCGCCATGGGACTCGCGCTTGAAGCCCTGAACAAGAATGTGACCCTGTACAATGAAAGTTCGCTCCCCGCAGTCTATCGTTTTTTACCGTCGATCAATCGCATTGTGCAGCATGCGAATACTATAGACGACTATGATACGGCTATAATTATGGACTGCGGGAACCTTAAGCGTATCGGACGTCTTCATTCAGCCATCGCCCGGGTGCCGGCTATTATCAATATTGACCATCATGTCACCAACACCGGTTTCGGGCATTTGAAATTTATTGACACATCGGCCAGTGCAACAACCGAGATCGTATACCGCCTTATCTCTAAAATGGGGCTCTCGATCAGCAAAGACATGGCGACCTCGATCTATACGGGAATTTTAACCGACACCGGATCTTTTCGATTTTCAAATACCAGCAGGGCCGCTTTTGATATCTGTTCCGAGATGACGGGCCTGGGAGTTGATCCTTATGATGTGGCTCAGCATGTTTACGGCACCTATTCACTGGGTCGTATTAAATTGCTGAACCTGGCCATCGACTCCATCGAAATTTCAAAAAACGGCAAGGTGTCCGTAATGACACTTTACCAGAGCATGCTGGATGAAACCGAAACTAATGCGGAAGATATAGATGGTTTTATCCATTACGCCAAACGAATCGAGGATGTTAAGGTAGCGGTTTTGATCCGGGAGCTTTCCGGGGGAAAGAAAAAACTGCCGGGCAGCCGGTACCATGTAAGCCTGCGGTCCGACGGAACGACCGATGTTTCAAAAATCGCAGCATCCTTTGGCGGTGGCGGACATTTTTCCGCCGCTGGATTCAATATCGACTCGAACATAGACGATTTAAAAAAACAGATCTCTAAACTGGCACGGACAATATAGTGTAAACGGATGCAACAGAATCAAAGCGGTGTTCTGATTATCGACAAACCCGCCAATATAAGTTCGGCCCGGGTTGTGGCCCGCATGAAAAAAGCACTTGGGGCCCGCAAGGCCGGTCATGCCGGCACCCTTGATCCGTTTGCAACCGGCGTTATGGTATGTTGCATCAATCAAGCCACACGGTTGGCAAGATTTTTCCTGCACTCGGAAAAAAGATACCGGGCGGTTCTCCGGCTGGGCATTACAACGGACACCCAGGATTTAACCGGCAATGTCCTTGCACAGTGCGATACCATAGATTTTTCGGACAAAACGCTGCGTTTGGTCTTCAAGGAATTCCAAGGGCAGTTACAGCAGCATCCCCCGGCTTTTTCCGCATTAAAACACAAGGGGGTTCCGCTATATAAACTGGCTCGAAAGGGAACACCGGTGCTAAAACCGCCGCGTCCGATCTATATTTCATCGATTAAAATAATTGAAATAGATCTGCCGGAAATCCATTTTGACGTGACCTGCTCGGCAGGTACCTATATCCGAACCCTGTGCACCGATATCGGGACGCGGCTGGGATGTGGCGGACACCTCAAGGAACTGCGACGTACCAGGAGCAGCGGGTTTGACATTAAAAATGCCATTGCTCTTGAAGAATTCGAAAAAATTGCCCGAAACCGTCAGGTTGCCGACGTGATGATACCCATGACCGAAGCGCTTTATAAAGTACCTGAATGCATGGCTGATACCGATTTAAAACAAAAAATAATGACCGGCCAGACCATTTGCGCGGAAAAGATTATCAGGGCTGCTTTGGCAGACCCGGGAAATTTAGTTAAAATCGTTGACAAGAGCGACAACCTTCTGGCAGTGATGCAGCTCAAAAATAAAAGCCGGGAACTGGAATATTGTTGTGTTTTTCATTCATAAAGCAGATTATCAATAAAAAAATGTTGTTTGTTTAGACTAATAAAGATATACTTATTTTATAGGGTTATAAAAAAGAGGAGGCACAAAAAATTGGTTTTAACAGCAGAAGATAAAAAAAATTTGATCGATCAATATAAACTTCATGATACGGATACCGGTTCACCGGAGGTGCAGATTGGGCTTTTGACACATCGCATTTCCTATCTTACCGAACACCTGAAAGTCCACAAGAAAGATCACCATTCCCGCAGGGGCCTTTTAATGCTGGTCGGTCAGCGCCGCAGGCTTTTAAACTATGTTAAAAGCAACGATGTAAAGCGATATCGGGGAATCATCGAAACCCTGGGACTCAGAAGATAAACGGCATGGGATACGGCCGGATTCGACAGAGACAGCGCTGATTTTAAGGTTCTGTGACAATCAAGCTTACACTATTTCAGAGCATATTTTAAACCAAGCAAATTGATCATCAAAGCAACTTTTGACATACGTAAAAAATTAAAGTCGCTTTGTTTTTAGGAGACAAAATGGATATTTTACTGAAAGCAGACATTGGGGGCAAATCTCTCAGCATCCAGACCGGCAAAATTGCCAAACAGGCATCCGGATCTGTCATGGTACAGTATGGGGGAACCACAGTGCTAGTAACAGTGGTTTCCGCCAATAATGAGCGGATGGTTGATTTTCTACCGCTGTCCGTGGAATATCAGGAAAAAATATATGCGGCGGGACGAATCCCCGGAAATTATTTCCGACGTGAAATCGGAAGACCCAGCGAAAAGGAAACCCTAACCGCCCGGCTAATCGACCGGCCCATCCGCCCGCTTTTTCCGAAAAACTATCGCTTCGAAACCCAGGTGATTGCCACAGTGCTGTCCATGGACCAGGAAAATGATCCAGATGTTCTGGCCATGGTGGGTGCCTCGGCTGCTCTGGAGATATCAGATATCCCGTTTGCCGGCCCCATCGCGTGTGTCCGGGTCGGTCGTATGGACGGCGAACTCGTTGCCAATCCGCAATTGTCCGATATTGAAAAATGCGACCTCAACATTATCGTTGCCGGATCAAAAACCGGCGTGGTTATGGTTGAGGGCGGCGGAGAAATCGTCAGCGAAGCAGATATGTTGGAGGCCATATTTTTTGGCCACAAAGCCCTGCAGCCGCTCATCGATATGCAGGAAGAATTGAAAAAGGCGGTTGGCCGTGCCAAACGTGAGTTTATACCGCCTGAAAAAAACCAGGCACTAGTTCAACTGCTTGAATCCAAGGCCGTTGCCGCACTGCACGAGGCCATTCTGGTTCCTGCAAAAATGGAACGATATGTGGCCTTAAAAAAGGCGAAAGTGGAGATATTCGACAGTCTGGGAGAAGACTACGCAGAACGCAAAGAGGAAGTTTACGCGATTTTTGATGATTTGCAAAAACAGATATGCCGCGATCTTATCCTGAAGGAAGGCCGCCGGATCGACAATCGAAAATTTGATGAAATCAGGCCCATAAGCTGTGAGGTGGGCATTCTGGCCAGGCCTCACGGGTCCGCACTTTTTACACGCGGCGAAACTCAGGTCATGGGCGTGCTGACGCTGGGATCGGGTCCGGATAAACAGCGGGTTGAGACCCTTCGCGGGGAGGAATTCAGACCTTTTATGCTGCATTACAATTTTCCGCCTTTTTCCGTGGGGGAAGTCAAACGCGTGGGCGGTCCCAGTCGCAGAGATATCGGTCACGGCGGCCTGTCAACCCGGGCCGTAGAAAAAATCCTCCCGCCCAAGGAAGAATTTGACTACACCATCCGCATCGTCTCCGAAGTCTTGGAATCCAACGGATCTTCATCCATGGGAACCGTGTGTGCGGCCAGCCTGGCCCTGATGGACGGCGGCGTTCCGGTAAAATCCCCGGTTTCCGGTATTGCCATGGGCCTGGTCAAAGAGGATGACAACATCGCGATTTTGTCCGATATCCTCGGTGATGAGGACCATTACGGTGATATGGACTTTAAAGTGGCCGGCACCCGCGAAGGCATTACCGCCCTCCAGATGGACATCAAGATCCACGAACTGTCCCGGGAAATCATGGAAAAAGCCTTAGCCCAGGCCCGCAGCGGGCGGTTGTATATTCTGGGCCAGATGATGACAGCCATTGAGCAGCCCCGGGACGAAACATCCCCCTACGCCCCCAAAGTCGTGACCATCCAGGTTAAACCGGACAAAATTCGTGAAATCATCGGCCCCGGCGGAAAGATTATCCGCTCCATCCAGAGTGAAACCAACACCCGGGTTGAAATCGATGACAGCGGCCTGGTTAAAATCGCTGCTTTTTCAGCAGAAGAGGGTGACGCCGCCAGAAAAATGGTTGAAGAAATCATAGCGGAACCGGAGGTCGGCGTAATATATGAGGGAACCGTGGTCAAAACGACCGATTTCGGCGCCTTTGTTCAGATTATGCCGGGCACAGACGGTCTGGTGCATATTTCCCAACTGGCCCCCAAGCGGGTCGCCAAGGTCACCGATGTGG
>CAZFXX010000177.1:0-6759 GCA_964522985.1 uncultured Desulfobacteraceae bacterium | reverse complement strand
GGCGGGCAGGTGTAGAGGCAACCATGTCTGAGTATGACAGAAAGACAGGCGTTAAAAACCTTCGTGTCCGAGGTATGGAGGCCGTGCGATTTTGCGCCACCTTGAAGGCAGTTGGCATCAATCTATTCCGGGCAACCGCGGCCAGGAATGCGAAAATCTCTCCAAAACCCATCCGGAAATGGGCACGCTGGTGTGCCTGTCGTCTATGGTTCTATGTGAAAGAACAATATTGTGCTCTTTTGAGCAATTTGGATAAGCTATTTTCCGAATCTATATTTTCAACCGGTTTTTCGTGTAGATCGACTATCTGACTTTTTACAGGTGCATCAGCCATTAATCCTGTTATTAATGTTTTTAATATATTCCGTATCTTCATCTCATGCTCCTTTAATATTGATGTTCCGCCCAGATTATTACTATATATATTGTTCATTCGCCAATCCGTGGGCTTATTCCCCGTACATAACAAAGGGCGCCCAAAATAACGGGTGGCGGTATTGCGTTTTTAATAATTCCTGTTTCGCCTGGCACAGGGCATCGGCTTTTCCTTCTTTTTTTTGGATGATATTTTTGTAAAGCCTTGTCATCAATTCCTTGGTTCCATTATCGTCAACGTTCCATAGACTGACTACGGTTGCCTCGCTTCCCGCATACATCACAGCCCGGGTGAGCCCGGTTATGCCCTCTCCACGCTCCAACCTTCCGAGACCGGTCTGACATGCGGAAAGCACTACGAGTCTTGCATTGTAGTGAAGATTCATAATCTCGTTGGTTGTGAGAAACCCGTCATCAATTCCACCCGGAATCTGGCTGAAGATAATCGCCTGTCGTCCCGGCATAACAAAGCCATGCATGGCGAAGTGTATATAACCGTACTGATTCATCTCAGCTCTTTTGGCATTCCCCTCTTTGGCTTCGGACCTAAGCAACGTTTTCTCTTTTATATTTTTTTTCTGAAAAATCCTTTTTATTGTTCTGACCTCATCACCGCTTGCTTCCAGACGACTCAGTTTACGCCCTAGTAATGCATCCCTCATTTTTACCGCCCCGGTACTGCCTCGTTCGGTGCAACTACCATCAGCCTCCTTTTTCCCCATTTTGAAATTTTCGTAGTCGTAAACAGGATCACCAAAACCTATGAATTGCTCACTTGTCTGAGAGGAGTTGCCATGGGTCCGCAACAAGGCTAGAATGGAAGCAGACTGTATGTATTTTACAATATATTTTTCGATCAGATATGACCTTGTTCCATCTTTTACAATGACCATGGCTTCAAAGGGAAACATGGCAAGAATATCATCCGGTACAATAATCAGGGTCTTACCTTCTATGGTTTTTTTGAATGGTTTTATTAGTACGTCATAAAGCTGACCAGCCAGTATCCGGTTATATGTTTCTCCCTGGATATAGCCTGGCCGAATATTTTTGAGAAGAGCTTCGACCATTTTGCTCAGTTCCTGCTCTCCTACCGCCAGTTTAACAACATCGAAGCTTTGCTTCGTTATAACAAAGCAAAATACACCCTGAGATGTGATGAAATATTCCAGGAGGACTTCTTCTTTGGTTAGCACCTTTGTCTGAAGTTCAGCTACCGTTACAGGGACCGGATACCTCACTGAAGCATATTGGGGATTCTGTAATCGGATTTGCTTTACCAATCTGTTGAGTTCGATTGATAGCTGTTCCACTTTAGCTCTCAACGATGAAAGCACATTGTCATCCGGTAAAGGTTTTCTTAACTCTTCGGCTATATTATCATTCCCATCAGAGATGTCATTCTCAAGCTTATCCCGCTTAACCTTGAGATCATGATCTATTCCCTTATCAATATCGACACGACCCTCGGCAAGCTGATCAAGAAAGCTCCGTGCCTTCATGCTTTCCACATAAAGTAGCGCACGGTCGTTGAAACCATTGCCCAGCGCAAATAGCGCGGCTTCTTGATAGCGGTCATAGATTTTTCCCATGAAAGCCTTCCTGAACTCGGGGAACCCGGCCCTTGTCCGCACGGTCTCCAGTTTGGAGATACCCTGATCATAGAGGATTGCCGCACTATCCTTCTGTCCACGCAGCGCCTGGACTCGCGCCTTGTCCAGCATGGTAAAACCTTGGGACTCGACATCTCCGATTTTTTCAAAAGCATTTATCGCCCGATCATAGGAGGCATCCGCCTCGGTCAGTCTTCCTTTTGCCTCATAAAATTGCCGCGCCATAAACTGGTGCGCATATCCGGCAGACAGAAGATCACCCATCTGCACCCACAAATCGAGGGCCAGTTGAAAGGTCTGGAGGCCTTCCTGTTCCCGTCCCAAAAGTAAAAGCGACAGAGCCCTGTCGTGTAGGGCAAGACCCTGCCATTCCTTTTCTTTCATTCCAATGCCAAGTTCGAGGGCTTCGTCAGCCCGTTTAAGAGAAAGCTGATAATCCTGAACAGCCTCCGGCCCCTTGAAAAGAGAGCCCCGTTCGCGATGCATAAGCGACAGCGCCCGCAGCACATATCCTTGGCGCCAGCGATCCGAAACTTTCACTGCAAGTTCCAAAGACTCTTCTTCGTAAGCGATGGCCACTCGGTATGTTCCCGTCGTCTGCTCAGGGTTCCCTTCCGCCGCTTCCTCTTCGGCAATTTTTAAGGTGCAGAGGCCCAAATGGTTGAGTGACCTTGCGCGGGCTCGCAAACGGTCGTCCGTTGCGGCAATCATTTCCGCACTCTTAAGGGCTTTCTTGTGATACTCTATAGCCATTCTGTAGTCGCCCAGTCTCCGGTGACAATAACCAATGTAATCATTAAATTCCGCGACATGCTTCATATCCTTTGCCTTCTCGGCATGCTGAAGAGCCTGGTTGTATGCACTGTAGGCTTTTTCGAAGTTCCCTGTTGCCACATACACGTCACCCAACTGTCGTAGGGCCAGAGCCGCCTCCTGCCAATCCGCAGGGGATTTTAGGACCTGAAGCGCTTCAGAGTAGAATTTTATTGCTTCTTCCTGTTCTTTTTTTCTCTCATGGACATCGCCTATATCAACCAGAGCAAGCCCCCGATGCAAACGATCCGATGCCTGCGTCGCCAGATCTAGCGCCCGATGGTGCAAGGACAGGGCCTCAGGATAGTTAGCGAGTCTACGCTCGGCCTGTCCCATATAATGAAGAGTCTTTCCCTGTCCCTCTTCATCCTTAAGTGCAGTGTAAATATCCAGAGCGGAGCGCCCGGGGGCGAGTACGTCGCCGTAACGTCCCTCATCAAAGGCCAATGTGGTCGCTTTCAATAAAACGTCGGCTTTGCTTTTTGAGAAATGTTGATCCAGGTTCCATGATTTATAAAGCTGGATTTGATTTGCAGGAAAAGGATCGTCAAAGATTTCCCCGGAGAGTGCGGTGGCCGCGGCTGCCGGTTCGTAGGCCTTCTCCGCATCCGTTGTGCGGGACTGGGCCCGCGCCTTGGAATACTCGGACAAAAGATCATTAATCAAGAGACGCAGTTTTTCCGGGTTATCCACGGCCAATTTCTTCATGGTGGGACAATCTTTTTTTACAAAGGCGCTTGCAAAACCGGATCGGAAATCCTTCAATGTCAGGGCTGCCGGTTCGTTTGCCCATGCCTGACCAGCAAAAAAAACGCCAACAAACAGCATCATGAAAAACCAACAGATGCTGGAGCTTTTCCGGCTGAATTGTTTGTCTGCAATTTTATCCGGTTTGGAAATCATTGCACGCTTGCCACCGGTATATTTGCCGTTAAGGATATCTGAGAAAAACATAGCCTCTCCGAAAGAATAATCATTGAATTATTGTTCCAATAATAAAATTGTTAAACATTATGCTACCCTACCGGCTTTTTAGAATATCCCGAATTAATTATTTTTGCTGCCAAACCCCGCTTGCGCGGGGCTTGGTTTTATCCTGAAACTCCCTTTTATGATTCCCGGGCAATATCCTCTGAAGATTTAATTTGTCCTGCCCGGATGTGAAGCTTTCCATTCTCTTTGCTTTTTTAACGTATCCTCTATTACCGCGTTCTTTCTCTCTACTTTGTCTATCTCTCGGTCCAGTTTTTCAATGATTGCATTGGATCCTACAATTGTCACACTAACAACTCCCCTCTCTTTTAATTGTTCCTTCCTGGAGGATACCAGCATTTCTTTATAAATACCAAGCTTGGCACGCTCTTCAATAATAGATGTTTTCTGCTTCTGATAGATACCGATAATTTCATCCATATTCTTTATAATACCATCATAGGTTTTAATGGAATCATTTAAATATTCAATTTGATCATCGGCAGATAGTTTCTTTTGATCAATCTTTTTCCCTTGCTGGGCCTCCGTGATGGCGCCCATAAAAACAAACAACATCGTAACCAGTAAAATTGTCGCTTTTTTCATTTCATCCTCCTTTTTTTACTGCCCTTAGCGAGCAGGTAATGGTTATATCCTGAATAAGGTTTGTCTATCCCAGCCACAAACTACTGGCGCAATTCTAAATTCTCTGGCAATTTCTATCAACGCGCGTAACAGTAGTATCTGGAATATGAACATTAAAATTTTAATGAGTCGGCGGCGCAAAGCATATGCCGCCAGTGCATCCACCATGATCCGCAATTCTTTCCAGATCATCCATCGCACTCCGATTCTTAACCTTGACCGGTTGTTCCACGTTAAACACCAGCGGCTTGGAAATAACACGCGGCTTGGCAAAATCTTTGGTGTCTGATGTCGTAACTTTCAGATATACTTCTTCTTTGCCCAGCTTGCGCAAATCAAAACTCACCGTACCCAAACCATTGGCGCCGATCACACCCGCTCCCTTGGGTAAAAGGGCATAGCTGTTTTCCATAGCCGTCTGGCTATATTGAACTTTAAAGTAAACACTTGGCTGACCGACAATGTTCAATATAACGTTCGTCATCTCGCCTTTTCTCAGGATCTGAATTACTTCCTGATTGATTACTTCTGAACCCATCGTCATCTTCGCAGTTTCCAGCGCCGGTACACGCCTCTTGTTGCTTAGCTCACCGGCTCCCGCCAGCGAAGGGATAATGAAAAGGATAGCCATTAATCCTATGATCAATGTCTTTAATAAATTTTTTCTCATCATCTTATACTCCTTTCAGTCTTAATGTTGATTTTACCATTTAATACTTCTTAATTATGATACGACAACTATCGCATCCCTGCTTTTACACCTTAGACAATTTCAAGGCTAATTTTGTTCCCGGGCATCAATAAAATAATTTGACACATGATTGCATGCTCAAAAATTTCATTTTCGCAAGATTATTCAAATCTTTATACTTTCTGCCGAAGAAGAAAGGCCCTTAGTAGGCCGAGAAAGAAACTTAAGCCCGTGTTTTTTTATCAACTCTGCTGCAGCCTCAAAGACATCAGGCGCGGCAAGGGCTACTTTCGGATCGGATGGAAAGGGGATGAACCTCATTATCGTTGTCTTCTTGTCTGCACTCAGATCAGTCCAGAATCAACACCTCCTCTTCGCGATTGTGCAGGATGATCGCCTTCTGAGAATCCTCCTTCACCTCAACATCATCGGCATATATCGCGCCCATATCGGCATGGACTGAACAGACACGCGATAACGACAACAAGATGAGGATAGGCAAAATTATTCTCTTTAACATTTTTTTCAACTGCTTCCCTTTTATTCAACCAAACATCATTTCTTTACTTTTTCAAATAATAACGAAAACAATGTCGCACTTAATTCGTAGAATTTTTAAGCGGTTTGAAGCTTTTTACAATCTCGTTGAATACATCGAAATATTTATCCGAATCAGACTCTTCTGAACGATAAGTCAAAACATAAAAACTATTATTTGAAGGAATAACTATATTGATATTCTTTATCTTTACAAATTCATCAGATTTTTTATTTAAGTTGAGATAATGCTTATAGTCTTTGGTTAAATAAAATGCCTCCCTGCCATTAAGCGTCATTTTCTTAACCGGCCCGTATTGTTCTTTGGATGTCGAAGTTTCACCGAATATATTTTTGGAATTTGCCTCAATAAAAGACTGATAATCTGAAAAATCGCTATTGTTTGGATAAAATCTCAGATAAATAAAAGCAGGAATTTTAACATCCGTTATTTTTTTCAGTTCAATCAAAAAAACCTGAGAATCAGCGCCTCTTCTAACTTCCTGAGTCCAGCCCTCAGGCAATGAAGCTGTAAAATACGAATTACTTAAAGCCGTTTCGCCTTTCTTATGAGAAACAACACTTTTTGGTGTAACAACCAATTTATCGCTTGAAACATTTAAACACAGAGAACTCCCGACCCTGTTGGTTACCGTGTATGTGAACAAATCCGGAAGGCCCAGCTTTTTTCTTAAATTGAATTCAATAAGAACACCGGACGGATGAAAGGCCTTGCATTCGTCTTTTTTCATCCGATATATGGTAAGCACATAGTGTGGAGGCCCACTTTTGGATTCCTCGTCATAAGTACACCAGATCCAAAAATCCTCCTTTTTTGTACAGCCTCCGGTTGCAACCCTGATGGCAAGATCGTTGCCATTGTCAAAAAGACCCATCAAAACCTCTTCAGTCCAACCAGGGGAAGGGCCAGTTAAATCAACCACCGCCGGGGTGGAACCAGTCGCCTCTATAGCCGCGTTTCTGCTCTCGGCTTCTTCCTGAACCTTCTTGTAGTTGGAACACAAAACACCGGAAGAAAATCCAAGCAATGCGATAATAACCAGACCAAAAATAAGTGCTTCTTTCTTCATCGTCCTCCCTCGCATATTATTC
>CAZFXX010000176.1:0-6768 GCA_964522985.1 uncultured Desulfobacteraceae bacterium | reverse complement strand
ATCATCAAGGCCAAGTACCGGGGCCTAATCAGGAGCCGGAGCAGGGGTGTTTATGTGAAATTCAGCGAACAGTCACTTTAGAGAAAACATTGATTACAACGACTCCCGCAATGATCAGCCCTATCCCGATCACAGCCGGAACATCCGGTATTTCCTTGTAGATAAACGCTCCGATAATCGTTATCAGGACAATGCCCAGGCCGGACCACAGGGCATACATGATCCCGATTGGAAGCGTCCGCAATAAAAGCGTCATGCAGTAAAACGTCACACCATACCCTGCCACGACGACTATACTGGGTATGATTTTTGTAAATTCTTCAGAAGCTTTTAACGCATTTGTGGCAATCACTTCCGTAATGATCGCTATGGCAAGATAGAAGTAAGCTATTTTCATTTTTTTAATGACCATAATTGAATTTAACGAACAAAAGCTCAAGTATACAATGCCACTGTTTTTGTTTCAGACGATCGGCAAAAATCATATATTTTTTTGTTAATCGGACGCCGGCAGTGCCGGCAGATTGGTTAAAAAAACAGCCAGCAGAACCAGCACACCCCCGGCAAGCTGCAGGCCGGTCAAAACTTCACCCAGCAGAAACCAGGCACTCAATACAGTCACTACCGGAATACCGTTGATAAAGACTGAAGCCTGGGATGCCGGTATCCTGGAAAGAGCGTAATTGTTACAAAGAAAGGCGGCGAGGGTGGCAAAAAAAGCCAGGTACACGAGGGCCGCAGTCGAGCGACCACTGATGGCGGCCCAATCTATGGACGGCAGTTCCCATAAAAACAGTGGTGCAAAAAAAACAGCACCATAAATAATCTGCATCATGGTGATCTCCAGAGGCGAATGGCTCTGCCCCATATTGCGGGCAATGACCATATAAAAAGCGCAGGAAATCACGGCTCCGGCAATGAGCATATCTCCGGCCATGGACCCGCCGAAGGTTAGGTCGAAGTTCGGATCACCCACCACCAGTACCACGATACCCGCCAGCGAAAGCAAAATACCCATTATACCGGCCGGTCCGGTCCGTTCGCCAAGGAAAAGGGCCGCCAGCACCATTACCGCAACCGGTATGGTGGCGATCAACAGGGATGTTTTGGCAGCGGAGGTATACTGCAATCCGATGGTTTCAAAAATAAAATAAAGACCGGGTTCAAACAAGGCCATCAGAAATATTTTACCGTGATCTTTTCTGGAAAACCGGGGTACTCCCCGCCGCGCGATCAACATTAGCAAACAGCATGATGCCGCGCCGAAACGAAAAAAAACCAGTGTAAATGTGGGAAAACTTTCAAGGGCCACCTTGGTGGCCACAAAAGATATTCCCCACATGATGACTGCTCCCATCATGGCGATGTATGCTGTAAACGAACTGTCATTTTTCACTATATTGTCTCGTCCTGCTTAATTGTTCGATTTGATCGCCTTGGTTTGCTATCGGCAGTCGCACAAGAAAGCAACCCCCCTGCCCTGCAGTTTTTTCAAGGGTGATGCTGCCGCCGTGCTTTGAAATAATTTCATGGCAAATATACAAGCCAAGGCCCGTGCCTTTTCCCACCGGCTTGGTGGTAAAAAATGGCTTAAAAATATCCTGACGAATATCCTGTGTAATACCCGGCCCATTGTCCCGGCACTCAAATAGGACCTCTCCTTCAGACAGGTCAATGCCGGTGATCAGGATGATTTGGCCTTTTTTACGCGGTACCGCCTGAATGGCATTTTTAATAATATTCAGGGCCACCTGGCCCAGGTTGGAAAAATTGCCCTGAATATCCGGCAGATCGCTGTAATAATTTTCCTTTATATCGAGGTCCTGATGTTTGTACTGATTGTGCAGCACCCGCAGGGCATCTTTGACCACCGCATTCAGGTTGACAGCCTCTGCATAGGTCTGGGTCTGTCTTGAAAGACCCAGAAGACTGGACACGATATCCCTGGCCCTGCGCAATTCCCGATCGGCAAACTGAAGATCCGCCACCATATCTTCATCCGGCGGCGTAGTCGTGTTCCACTGCTCAAGATCCTCGATGGTGGCCTGGACCAGGCTGGTAACACTGGTCAAAGGATTATTTAATTCATGGGCCGCCCCGGCCACCAGTTGACCGATGGCGGCCAGGCTTTCCGACTGGATCAACTGCTCCTGGGTGCGCTCCTTTTCCTTAAGTGCCTGATTAAGGTCCCGGGTTCTTTCCGTTACCCGACGTTCCAGGTTTTTATTCAACTCCTCTATCTGCCTGTAGGAACGGGCGTTCTCGATGGCCAGTGCACTTTGTCCGGCCAGGGTCTCCAACAGATCCAGGTCCTCGCGTGAATACATATCCCCGCTCTTTTTTTCACCCAGGACAATAAATCCGTTCAACCGATGTTCAAAAAACATGGGCAGGGCAATCTGGGCATCAAGGGTATCCATGTCCGCCAGCACATCTTCCATACCAGGGGCAGACGAATCCCTGGCCAGACGAATTCGTACCGCCGGACGGCCCTGGTCCTGAATATATTTTACCAGAGCCGACTCCCGGTAAAAATTCTCTGTCCGCTCAGAGACATCCGAATGCAAGGGAAATGAAAAACGCTTGAATCCGGCCTCCGGGGACTCCGGTAGAAACAAAACACAGCTGTCGATTTTCATGGCATGGGCAATGGTATCAAGCAGCAGTCGCGCAATCTGCTGATAATCCAGCATTGTCACGATGGTACGGCTGACATGTCTGATGGTTTTGCGGTAATTATACTTATCCTGGTCAAAAACATGATCGATAAACGATTGCACCCGTGTTTTCAGCGGACCGAAAACTGCAGCGATAAAAATGAAAAATAAAATAGGAAACCAGATGGAATCGGCTATGTCATGGCGCTTTAAGATAATCTCGGCCGCAATGATGATCAGGGTATACACCAGCGTCAGGGACACGGTGAGTATGGAATAGAGCAGGCTTTTCCTGAGCAGAATGCCCATATCCAGAAGATCGTGCCGGAAAATACCAAAGGCAAAAACGATCAGGGGCAGAAAGCTTAAATTACCGGGTGGATATACAGCATATCCCAGTAGCGGCAAAACATTGATACTGCTCATGAGCCCCATGCCGCCGAAACCGACAAAAACATATTTTAACTGATTTTTCCGAGCGTTGTTTTCAGCCCTTCCCATGGCGAGATATATCTGCGCCAGGCTATAAAACGTAGCAAATCCGGCCCCGCCGCTGATGAACGGATAAAGCATCCCGCCTTTGCCGAAATAACCGAAATAATGCGGCTGCATGGATTCGATCACCAGTGGCGTCAGGGTAAAGCACATCAATATAAAGGCATAGCCGTAGGCGATTCGAATCAACCAGGTACGTTTTTCAATACCCAGATAAGCATGAAAAAAATGGATATATACCGGGATGGTATAAACGATGAAAAAATGATCGATACGGCTAATCAAAAGAGCGGTTGATGCGGATTTCACATTAAAAATCAGGATGATATCGATATAGAGAAAGCAGCCCAGCAGACAAAGCAGCCAAAAAAGAATATTGACCCGGGTGCGACTGCTGCGCAGAATGGACAGCACGCCTAAACTAAAAAAACAGGCCAGGGTTAAAAGCGGCGGAATGCTGTACGGATTCACGGTGGCCCCCGGTGCCCTTCGACCATTTCGCGGGCATGGGCAAGGGTTTTGGCGGTAATATGCATGCCGCCCAGCATTCTTGCGATTTCATCGACCCGGGCATTATCGTCCAGGGGTTCGATACGAGTACGGGTCCGGCCGGAGACGATATCCTTGGAAATCCTGAAATGATGATCGCCGAACCGGGCGATCTGGGGCAGATGGGTAATGCAGATAATCTGATGATGGCGGGCCAGACTTGACAATTTATGGCCGACGATTTCAGCTACCCCGCCGCCGATACCGGCATCCACTTCGTCGAAAACAATCGTTTCCACAAAATCGTTTTTTGCCAGCAATGCCTTTAAGGCCAGTACCACCCTGGACAATTCACCGCCGGATGCAATGGCTGAAAGGGGTTTTATCGCTTCACCCACATTCGGGGCAATCATAAAAGCGGCCCGGTCCAGACCGTTTTCGGTGATACAATGCCCTTCAACGGTAAGAAAAGGGTCGGTACTATTTTCGACCACACTAGGGCTTACCTCGATCTTGAACACTGTTTTGGCCATACAAAGTGAAGACAGTTCTTTTTCCACCTTGCCAGCCAGGGCCAGGGCCGCCTTACCCCGCTTATCAGACAAGGACAGGGCCAAAGATGCCAGTTTATCATGCTGCAGGGTCGCATTGTCCCGGGCCGCGGCAATACGATCAGTGATATTCTCGATACTTTCAAGCTCCTGATTAATTGATTCAAGCCGGGAGGCCACGGCTTCCAGACTGCCGCCGTATTTTCGTTTTAACCGCATCAGCGCATCAAGGCGCGCCTCCACTACCTCCAGTTGCCTGTCATCTGTCTGAATATTTTTCAAATAGGCTCTCAGGTCCGCAGCCATATCTTCAATGCGGAATTTTAAATCAGCGGCATCTTTTCGCTGCATGGCCAGGTTAGAATCGATCATTTCAGCTTTTCTAAGGCGTGTTTCCACCTCCCCGAGCTGCTCGGCCACTGCCCCCTGACGGTCATACAGAACTTCAAGGCTTCCGTAGATGTCCTGATAAAGGGTCTCACCGTTTCTTAAAATGACCCGTTCCCGTTCCAGCGCTTCATCTTCACCCGGCGTGACCCCAGCATCGGTTATTTCCTTTTTCTGATATGCCAGAAGGTCCCGCTGCTCATCCTGGCGATCCCGAACCGCCTGCAGTTCCTTTAGATGCCGGATCATCGGCACAATGGCCTGATATGCATGCCGCACGCTGTCTTTCAGAGGTGCCAGCCCCCCGAACTGATCTAAAATCGTAAGATGCAGATCCTCTCTTAAAAGCCCCTGATGGGCGTGCTGCCCAGATATGCTGGCCAGGCTCTCGGTAACTGCACCGAGAATAGCCATGGTGGCCAGGCGGCCGTTTATAAAAATTTTATGACGATCACTGCGGGATATGATGCGACGGATCAGCAGGCCTTCTAAAGGATCATACCCGTTTTCGATCATCAGTGTGGCCGCTAGGCTGTCGGCTGAAATGTCAAACAAAGCCTCCAACTCGGCGAAATCGGCACCGGTACGGATGAGCCGGGCAGTGGCTCGGCTGCCCAGCAACAGGTTGACGGCATTGATAATGATCGATTTGCCGGCACCGGTCTCCCCGCTAAGGACGGTGAGGCCCGCCTGAAAGGAAATGTGCAGGTCATCAATGATCGCAAAATTTCTTATGGAAAGTTCCTGCAGCATGGTACTATCCAAGGGTTCTTTGGTTGCAGACTTCGATAAATGATTAAACAGTTGATGATTGCTGATTGGGTTGAATGGTCAGTACCGGCAACCCGTAAACTGTCTTTTAACTTTCGACTGCCGCGGCAAAGCCCAGATCAAAGGCGTACAGATTGGTCTTAACAAAAGCTTTTTTAGTGCGGGTCTTAATGGCCTGCCGGATATTTTCTTGTGAAAACGGCAGAATACCGGTCTGGATCAGGGAACCTAAAAGGACCATATTGACAGCCATGACATTACCGGCCCTTCTTGCTGCGGCCACGGCGTCAAAGGCAATGAGCCGGGCGGTTTTGGCCCTGATAAAATCCTGCAGCGTACCCAGATGAGGATAGGTTCCCTTGCCGATGGTCACGGTAAAAGGCGGCAGGGGAGAAAGGTTTGTAATGACCACCGATTGAGGATTGCACTTGTTTAAGGCCCTTAAAGTTTCCGAGGGTTCAAACCCCACCAGAACATCTGCCTCACCATCGGAAATAATGGTACTACCGGCATCACCGAACACCAGGGCCGATTCCACCACCCCGCCCCGCTGAGCCATCCCGTGAATTTCACTCATCCGCACAGGCACATCAGCCAGAAGGGCCGCCTCCCCCAGGACCTTGGATGCCAACAGGTTCCCCTGGCCACCTACCGCTACAATGATCAGTCGTTTTATATTCATAGTTTGTTTATCCGCTACTGGTTACTATTAATAACACTTGATCCGGACAAGCCGAAATTGAGTTGAATAGTGAGAATTGAAAACGTATGTCTCATCATTTTCATATATAAAATCGATAGAATACCTTAATTATTCAATTCTCACTATTCAATTTTCACTTATATGATCAGTCCTTTATGGGCAAAATTGCATGTTCCGGGCAGACCTGGGCACATACGGCGCACCCAGTACATAGGTCCGCATCGATCATGACTTTTTCCCCCTTGAGGTAAAAAGCCGGGCACCCCAGATCGTTGAGGCAATTGCGGTGGTTTTTACATTTATCGCTGACATAAAAGGCCTTGCCCGTCAGTTGTTTGAGGCTCTTGGCATAGAGCACACATTTTTCCCTGGCAATAATTACCGAAACGCCCTTGAAATCAACGGCTTCCTTGATCCGGCGAATGCTTTTCTTGATGTTATACGGCTTGATCACCGAAACATGGGGTACGCCCAGGGCCCTGACCAGTGCTTCTATGTCCACATGACCGTATCCGTCAAGGTTCAATTCCTGCATGTCCACGCCTGGGTTGGGCTGGTGCCCGGTCATGGCCGTGGTCCGGTTATCCAGGATCACCAGGGTAAAATTATGGCTATTGAAAACCGCGCTGGTCAACCCGGCAATACCCGAATGAAAAAAAGTCGAATCACCGATAAAGGCAATTACTTTCTGGTCGGTCACCTTTGAAAATCCGCA
>CAZFXX010000175.1:0-6805 GCA_964522985.1 uncultured Desulfobacteraceae bacterium | reverse complement strand
TCCTATACCAACAGAAAAATCTCCGATCCCATCACTAGGGGGTGCAAAAGTCTGGAGTCCAGAATTCCCCTCCGAAAGAGTTCCTGTATCCACTGCTGTCGGATTTGATAGAATGGTCGTATCGTAATCCAGCCTAAGGGCATAAGCCCCAATTCCTGCACCAGATACACCTGTGATGGTTATAGGAACAACTATTTGGCCACCAACCGAGGCCCCAAAATCAGTTGGCAAACTAACTACAGGTTCAGCAAATGCTGGTGCTGTGCCTATGCCAAACATAACAAACAAAATTGTAAAAAATAAAAACCTACTTTGTATCCAGTTCCTCATAATCAAGACCTCCTCAATTTATAAACTACCGCCCAAAAATAACGTAAAAACCCCCTGAACATCGTGAAGGCTTATCGAAGTATTTCCATCAGAATCATCATAGACATTTGCGGCAGAAAATTCCGTTGTTGTGGATTCTCCGCCTAAAAAAAATGTAAAGGTCAACCTTACATCATCAAGAGTAATATCACCATCATCATTCACATCACCAAGTGTATAACTCTGAAAAACTGTAACCGTCCCGCTGTCATACACGACATTGTCGGTATTGGAAGTGGCCTGAACACTAAAGGTCCCTTCAATATCACAAACAACCGTGACACTATCAACCCCCGTAGATAAACCTTCAAATGAGGCCACACCGGCAGGATCAGAGATAATTTCCCAATCAAACGTCTCTCCTGCTTCCTTTCCAAGAATCGAAAACGTCTGACTTTCGCCGGTCCCCATCTCGAAATCACCGGCCGGTTCCATGGATTTACCGGCAACGAGGTCAAACGACAAATTTTTCCGCCCGCTGATATTTCCGACCTGGTCTTCAAACCAGTAATAAATGATTTTCGAGCCCTCACCGCCGATGACCTCATGGGTTAAGGGCGTTGCATAATCAACACCAATCTGAGGTCGGGTACTGGTATTGCTCAAATACACCTTTACGGTGTCGGCTGCAGCACTCAGACTCAGGGTCACCGGGTTCAATGAGGATGTGGTTTCGGTCTGTCCTGAAACACCGGTATCCAGGGCAATCTCTCCAGACGACGTATCGTCAAAATTAAACAGGCCTACATATACATCGTCACTTATTCCAGGACCGGATGCAAACAACAGGTACTTTGTCTTGATGTGCAGGTACCAGTACGGCCCATCATAATCATCACCTGCAAACATAGAGGTCTCTGTCTCAAGCAGAGGATTTTCCGAACTCGTCATCAATACTCCGCTATAGGTTCCTGGTTCATCAATGGAATTCGTCCACTCGTAAACATATCCTTCTACAGTGCCGGTGCCGGCAGCGATATCAGGCTTTGTCCATTGTATCTGCAAATCCCCTGCAGGAATTTGCTGGGGCAGAACGCCGGTAACGGCATTGATGGGTGAGGGGTCTACAGGCTCATAATCTGCAAAAACGACTGTTACTGAAAACATCAGAAATATTGCTGTTAAAAACAGCGTACTTTTTTTCAGGGGAATCATATTCATCTCTTTTTTCCCTCCTGCTTTTAAAAAATTTTATTATAAACAGGCATTTGGCCTGTATTTGTCCCTATAATTTAGACAGGCGGCATATAATATAGGCAAAAAATCACACCACCGGCATTGTTTCCATCGAAAGCCAGGAGGCCCCGGAATTTTAAATAAAATTCCGGGATACCGCCTGTTTCGATTTTTATGGGGTTGTGGTTGTCAATGTGAAATCTGCAGATGATTCACCTGCCAAAACTGCTGTCGCGTCTCCAAACGAATCTCCGCCATACCACCCCATATCGTATCCTGCGCAATAGGCACCGATAAGAAAGGAACCCGCAGAAATTCCGCTGAAGGAATAGGCGTAAGAACCGTCACCGTTACCCGTGGCAATGACAGAATTGACAAAATTGCCGGTACCCGCTTCCAGGAGATATACCTGTATCGAAGCACCGGTGGCACTGTCGATCAGCAGCACGTTGCCCGTAATACCGCCTCCAGGCAGGGTAATCACATGAATGAGAACGCTACTTGTAAGATCGATGGGTTCGGGTTCCTCATACCGCGGCAACCCGTTGCCGGGAAGCACCTCGACGGTATAATCATCTGAAGCGATCAGGTCATCAAAGGCAAACAGACCGCCATCGGCGGTGAAAGTAGCATCTGCAAAATCATAGGCCGCAGAGGAAACAATGACGATGGCGCCATCTACCGGAGTGCCCTCAAAATCTTTCACAGTACCAATGAAACTGACCGGGGTTGTTTCAGCAACAAGGGTAAAATTAACATTGACTGCGAGCGCCGTGGCAGCAGAAATCTGTTTTACGTACCCTTCTTTGCTGACCAACAGCCAATAGGCTGTCCCGCTTATCAGGCCATCCAGTTGATAAGCACCGACACCATCGGTAAAAACCACTTTCGAGGCCTGGCCCGGGGTATGGGCAATAATTTTTGCACCTTCACGCGGGCCGCCTGCATCGCTGACCGTACCGGAAATAGAAGCGCCCGGGGTCATGGTCGCCTGATATTCGGTGATATCCGCCTGGATCTGCAATCCCGGATATTCCCTGGTCAAGTAATCAGGATGCTCCAGGGTCAGTGTATAAACACCGGCGGGGATATCAGCCAAGATAAATTCACCGTTCCCGTTGCTGATCGCCGGGACCCCCTGGATACCGCCATCACTTGAAACCATGTAAATCCAGGCATTTGCGACAGGTGATGCCGGGCTGCTACCATCTTCGGTAACGATACCCGACAAGGTCCAGCCTGTGTGAATAACAAAGTTGTACGTTGCATTTCCACTGGACTGTACACTCGCGGTCTGTGGCGGATAGGGGGATGGCGGATAGATTGTAACTTCGTAATCATATCCGCAGTAAAGGCCGGAAAGGATATATTCACCGTCCGCATTGGTCACGTCAAAAGAACTCCCCTGCGGGCCTTCAGCCATGACCAAGATGCCTGCCACCGGATCACCGTCTTCACGCCGGTAAGTTACCTTTCCGGTCAACTGACAATCGTCTTCGTCAATATTGATATCAATTCCACTGTCCGGTGCGGTAATCGTTTCAGCCCCGGATTCAAGCTCGGTGGTGCCGGCAGAATTGTAAAAGAAAATTTTGCCGTTGCTCTTGTAGGCGAAAACGATACATGCGGCCTCGTCTGCAACGGTCATCGTATAGCCGCCGTTTACACCGGAGAGCGTAAACCCGATTATATCACCGGCAGCGTCTTCGGCAAATACAGCCACACCGGAAACACCCGTATTGTTTTCCAGTATATCACCGGTAATATCGGCAGTTACCGCAGCAACTGTGAAATTAATGTTTTCAGTAGGCGTCCCTCCCACAACCGTCTGAGTATCGGCAAGGGTGATATCGGTTACACCATCATAATAGGTCACCGGTATTCCATCACCCACAATGGATACGATATAGTCATCTGACGGCAGCAGGTAGTTAAACTGGTAATCGACAGGGTTAGTGCCGTCACCGGTCAAGTTGGTGGTTTTCTCCAGCAGGGCAGTGGCCGAAATTATGTGGACCATTACATTCTGGCCGTTGCTCAATACGGTAATCCTCCCTGAAAGACTGCTGAGAGAAAGCGTCCAGTCCAAAGAATCAGTAAAAACAAATTCCTCACTGCCGTATACCGCGGTGGTCACGTAAGCTACGCCCGGATCCAGCGGAGCGGTAACAAAATGGCCGTTGCTGTCCACCGTATAATAACCGACAAGCACATCCGCCTGAGTAACTTTGACCTTCATACCCGGTATGGGTACTCCGTTTACCAGGATCGTGCCGGTCAAGGGGCTATAGGCCGCAAGTTCAATCGTGCCGGCATCATGGTCACTGTCGGTTACAGTAAACGCACTGCCGTCATAACGGGTCTGATATCCAGGCCTGCTGGCCGTCACCGACAGCATGTATTCCCCATTGGGCTTCTGGCTGAAAGAAAATGCACCGCTGTTGACAACGGTATTGCCGTCGTTAACAAAAACACCGCCCGACTTGTGCTTCAACTGTACAACCGCGCCATCGGCATTTGTGCCCCCTTCATATTGAACAACGCCGCTGATGGCATATCCCCCGCTGACCGCTATACTGCCGGCCACCAGGGCGACTTCATAGGATTGGGCAGTGGTCGGATCGGGTTCATCCGGATCAAGGCCGGTGGCAACGCTGATCTCCGTAGGTTCCGTATAACCGGCACTGGCGGCGGTATCCGGTCCGATTATCGTTTTCTGAACACTGATGGGATAACTTCCGCTGCCAAGGCCTGCCATAACGCAGAACTGTGCCTTAAAGGGAACCACATCCGCTGCAGTATCTGTAAAAAAATAGACGCCGGCCGCAGCAATCAGTACCCGGCCCTCATCGGCTTTATCGTTTGCCTGATAATAGATCGTGCTCTTTACTGTATCAGAGTCCGGTGGATCCGCAGGATCATAATCCGAGCCGTCATCGATGGCGGCTGCATTTTGAACCAGACCGACGAAATCAAAAATCTCCGTGTCATACACCAGGGTAAATGCCAGTCCGTTCACATAATTAAAACCGCCGGTAAGGGTGATATCAAGCGTCACAGTCCTGTTTTCATCAGTAATGTTAAGATTGTTGACGCTGCCGCTACCCACCACCAGCGATTTGGCGGCATGGGCAGTTGGGGCCGACACGATGGTAAACACGACGGCCAGACAGATAAAAAATATGGTTTTAAATAACTTCATAACAACACTCCCTTGTTATAATGTTTATTTACTTGATTTATTTTCGTTAAACATCCGGATACGGTAAAAAGCCTCCATCTTGTTCAAATTGGACCGCTGAAGGACTTCAAACGCATCCAGTTTATTCATCAGCGCCATGGTCATGGCTTGTTTTCGTTCCAAATCAGAAACCGAATCCATTTCGGTTTCCAGTGCTTTGACTGCATCCCATAATTTTTTTTCACTGGCTTCAAACCGCCCGGCTAAGGGCAGCAATTTTTTGTCTTTAAGCCGGGACGTGTACCTGCGCGGCACCAGCAAATGCGCTTCCATGGTTTCTTTTAAAAAATTTTCGCTACCACCCTGAAGGCTTCTTGTTTCCGAATATGCGGCAGTTGATTTATTGATCACCGCCAGCATGGATCCGGTTTCCTTACCCTCGGGATAGATTTTCAATACACTGATCCGGAATTCTTTGCCCACCTTATAATATACCGCAGCATAATTAAATCCCCGCAGGATTTGCTTTATGCCATCTTCAAACAATTTCTTTTCAACCGTTACAGAGATCCTTGCGGTTTCAAGTTCCTTTGAAACAAATATTACGATATCAGCAGCACCCGCGATCCTCTCCAGCAAAGGAACAAGGAGCGCTCTATCCGCCTGCACCGTCAACAAGCCATCCTGCAATTTAACCTCAGGCGTATTTTCGGCGGCCAGGGGCGGCGGTGCGACAAAAGCCAGGAACAGAAACACGGTTGTCGTTAATACAACCATGGGGTTTATGCGTTTAAGGGTTCGTTTCATGCGTTTCAATATTGTTTTGTAAAGGTAATGATATGGCCGTATATTCGGCCGCCATGTAAGACGGCCCTACCGTATGGGCCGCCGCGCAGGCCTTACCGTAAAGGTGTGGGTCAGGTGTCGCGTGCAATGATAGTTTTTAGAATAGAAAATCGCACATTAACATGCGACTGGAGGTATTGCCTGGGGAGGGGGGGAATCCACGGTGTGATCGATGGAATGATAGGAAAGAATTAAAGGAACTATTTTAATAAAATGCGTATTTTTATCTATTTTACATATTTTAGAAAGAAGGAAAGGCGTGTTCAGTAGATTTCCATTGGCGGAATGCTGCGTTTGGGAATCGGATTTAATGACGGTTTTGATGCCGACAAGGACTTTCAAGGTCGAGATTGCCCGGCCGAAACTGCCGGTGAAATCTTCCTGATTATTGGCGCTTTGGGCCACAGCGATGACATGCTGGATGGCATCTTCCAGATTGATCCGGCTGTTTCGGTCCGCATCTTCGGGGCAGAACTGCGGAAGACCCGCAAAAATGAGCCCGATAACGAGAACTGCGCTTATGATAAACTGGAACCGTTTCATAAACTTTCTCAAATAACCGCGTGCCTGAAGGTTTTTAGAATAATTAATTCATTTTTTGTACTTAATTTTTACCGAAAAGTCAAGAAATTATATTTAACCGCTTATCTCTCACAGAGCCCGCCGAGGACACAGAGAAAAGCAAGGGGGTATATTTTCTCGCGCCAAGCCGCAAAGTTTAACACCAAAACACAACATAGTTTTATGACAGGGCCGCCTCATAAGACGGCCGTGACGTTAAAATCACCTCAACTCGGCCTCTTTCTGCAATGCATATATCGCTTCGGCCAGGCCGATTTTACCATCTCCGTTAATATCGCCGCTCAACGAAACACCAGCAGGATTCACATCAATCAGCACCTGCAGGGAAAGGATTGCATCAGCCAGATTAACCGCGGTGTCATTATTGATGTCTCCGGTTAACTGATACACGAAACTCCCCTCGGCAAAGGATGAATTTCCGTACTGATCTTCCGTTACTATCCAGTAATGATATTCATCACCGAAAGTAAGCGATTGGCCGGTATAGCTTACGGATGTTGTTGTCAGACACTCCGAATCCCATATTCTATCCCCGTCTGTATTACTAAGTTGGACCTCATAAGTATAACCCCCTGTTCCAGCGCCTGTCCAGAAAAAAACCAGCGGCTCGGTTTCCGTCACGATTATTGAAAGATCGGTGGCATATACACT
>CAZFXX010000174.1:0-6812 GCA_964522985.1 uncultured Desulfobacteraceae bacterium | reverse complement strand
TGGCCAATCGCCTGGGAGACAAGGGTACCGGTTTTCTGATGCTCATGCAGAAACTCCAGCAGGAACGCCTGGTGACTTCCATCGGCGCGGTTACTGCAGCGGAAAAAATTCTGGAATGGGCCCTGGAGTACTGCAAATCGTCACCTGATGGCGCAAAGCCGGTGTCCAAATACCAGGCCAACCAGTTCACGCTGGTGGAAATGGCCACGGAGGTAAAAATCGGCCGCACCTTCATGGAAAAACTGGTGGCCGACCACATGGAGGGCAAGGATATTGTCATTGAAACCTCAATGGCCAAATACTGGACTACTGCAATGGCCAAACGAATCGCCAACCGTTCACTGGATTTTTTCGGGGATGCCGGAATTCTGGAAACCTGCCCTGTTGCCAGGGCATTTCGGGATGTGCGGGTCATGTCGATCTTTGCCGGCACCAATGAGATCATGAAGAGCATTGCCGGCAAATTCATGGGGCTTTGAGTTATGGCAGGGCCGTCCTTCATGGCGGCCCTATTGCGAATTTAAATATTTTTCATAGAGGTGATTATGGATTTAATTGAAAAATCCGTCCAAAAGGGGCGCAGCGCCCTGTCTGAGTACGAATCCAAACAAGTGCTGGCCCAATATGGTATCCCCTGCACCCGGGAGATAATGGTCCAAAGCCTTCAGGATCTGGAAGATGCCGCTGAAAAAATCGGATTCCCCCTGGTACTCAAGGGTTGTGGTCGCCACATTGCGCACAAAACTGAAAAAGGACTGATTCGGGTGGATATTCGAAACCAGAAAGAGGCAAAAGCGGCTTTTGAGGGAATAACGGCTGAAATGGCCGGTGCAGACGGCAATGTTCTGATGCAGGAGATGATCAAAGGCTCCCGCGAACTGGTGGTAGGCCTGACCCGTGATGCCCAGTTCGGTCCCTGCGTGATGTTCGGCCTGGGCGGCATATTTACCGAAGTGCTGGAAGATATCACTTTTCGGGTAGCGCCCCTGGAAAAACAGGATGCCCTGGAGATGATGCATGAAATCAGGGCGCACAAAATGCTGAATGCAATCCGCGGGATGAAGGCCGCCGATCTTGAAATGCTGGCTGAAATTCTGATCCGTGTGGGGCAAATCGGTCTGGAAAACGAAGCCATCAAGGAGATCGACATCAACCCGGTAATCCTGTCACATGGCAAACCCATTGCCGTGGATGCGCTGGTGGTACTGGAAGAAGTGAGAAGTGAATAGTGAAAATTTAAGGAATTCTATCGATTATATTGCCCCAATTTAAAGTAGGGTGGGCTGTGCCCACCGAATTACCCGAAGGCCTTGGGGGATTGTGTTTTTGATTGGTCAATAGCCTTTAAGATCCGGCCGCTTTTGAGCTTTTTCAAATCTATTTTATTCATAAACAGACAGAGTGAAGCGATACCACAATTTTTCAGTATTCACTTCCAAGGGGGCATCTTTAAATGACAAAAATACCCATCACCCACAGAGTCGGCCGACACTGCGCCAGTACAGGCATCCGGGACATGATGAACCATTACAATATCGGATGGAGTGAGGCCATGTGTTTCGGAATCGGTTCGGGGCTTGGCATATGGTATATCGATATTCCCGACGGTTCCCCCTCACGATTGATGCATACGCGATCGGCCGATCTTGAAAAAGATTTTTTCAACCGGATCGGCCTTGATTTTCAATGGGAGCGACACATTGACGCTGCTGAAAGCGAAAAAATGCTGATCCGACGGCTGGAGCAGGGCCGGCCGGCCCTGCTCCGCACGGATATTTATCATCTGCCGTATTATAAGACCCATACCCATTTCCCCGGTCATGCAATTGTGGCCTGGGGATATGATCGTCAAAAACATATTTTCCGTGTAACCGATACCGAACGAACCGAACCCATTGAGGTGGCCTTTCCCGATATGCGGCATGCCCGTTACGCCAAAGGCGGATTTTTTAATATGACTGGCGATATGTTTGCACCCGCAACAATAAAAGTGCCCGATAATATGCCTGAGGTTGTCAGAGATGCCGTAGTGGCACAGAGCCGCCTCATTATGGGCGAATCTCTCAATTTTCAGGGCATTTCAAGTCTTGGAAAATGGAAAAAAGAGCTGCTCCAGTGGCATCATTTCCCCGACTGGCAGTGGACCGCCCGGTTCACCTATCAGGTGATTGAAAAACGCGGTACCGGCGGTGGCGGCTTCCGGCTGATGTATGCCGATTTTTTGCGCGAGGCCGGTAAATATATTCCTGCAGTTGCCGACAGGGGCCTGGCCGACCGGATGCACACAGCGGGCCTGGCCTGGCAAGACCTGGCCTATGCACTGAAGCGGGCATCGGAAAATAAAAAGCCGGATTTCAGGGAGGTTGCCGTCGAGCTGAAAAATGTTGAAAAACTAGAAAGGACGTATCATGGAGAGGTAATCAGGCTTCTGGGGAATTAAACGACTGGAAATTGAAAACTGGAAACCGGTAACCGATAACAATCCCAAGGAGGAGTTATGGCAAGGTATGATACAATCGTAATCGGCGCCGGAAACGGCGGTCTTACCGCGGCCGCCACCCTGGCGCAGCATGGTGTGAACGTACTCCTGCTGGAAAGGCATAACATACCGGGGGGCTGTGCCACCAGTTTCTGCCGGGGAAGATTTGAATTCGAGGTGTCTCTGCATCAACTCAGCGGGCTGGGCAGTGTTGAAAAACCGGGGCCGTTGCGGGCAACCCTGGACCGCCTGGGTGTCATGCACAAACTCAAATTTATTCAGATGCAGGACCTTTATCGGGTCATTGTGCCGGGTCAGTTCGACATGACGTTAAAACCCGACCTTGGTGAGATGCTCAACGAACTGCAAAAACGATTCCCCAACGAAAAAGAAGGTATCGCAGACTATTTTGATCTTTTATATAAGCTTTTTATGCAGGTTGTCGGTGTCTTCTATTTCAAGGATCCGGATGCCAGCCGCGAAAAGTATCCGCTTTATTATCAATATGCGTTAAAGACGGTAGACGAAGTCATGAACCGGTTTATTCATGATCCGATTTTGCAGGCGGCAATATCACCGTACTGGACCTACATGGGTCTGCCGCCTAAATACATGTCCATTGTCGATATGGCGGCCATGTTTTTTGCCTATCTTGAATTTAAGCCCTATCATCTCAAGGGCGGTTCCCAGACCCTTTCCAATGCCCTGGCCGATACGATTATCAAAAACAACGGTACCATCCGGTTTAACTGTGCGGCTGAAAAAATTATCGTAAAAAAAGGGGTGGTGCAGGGCGTGATAACCGATAAGGGGGAAGAGATTGCAGCAAAATACGTAATTTCCAATGCTTCCAAGATCAACACCTACGTCGACATGATGGACATGGACCAGATCCCGGATGAGGTCACTTCACAGATAAAGCAGTGCTCGGTGAGCCAGTCGGCCTTTACGCTCTATATGGGTCTGGACTGCGCGCCTGAGGCAGTCGGCTTGACCCAATCCACCAATTTCATCCTTGGCGGCACAGACCCCGAAAGTTCATATCAGAAGATGAAAGTAAGGGGTATTGATGATGAAGATTCCATGGTTTTGAGTTGTTATAACCTGATCGATCCTGATTTTTCCCCGAGGGGGACCTGCCAGGTGGCAATGGTGACCCTCAAGTACGGCGATACATGGCTGAATGTGCCGCCGGCCGAATATGCCGGAGAAAAATACCGAGTAGGGGCTGCCATGCTCAAGGTGGCCGAGAAAGTCTTTCCGAATCTGCGCAGGCACATCGAGGAGATCGAGATCGCCACGCCCTTGACCCATCTGCGCTACCTGGGGCACCCTAAGGGAGCCATCTACGGTTTTGAGCATCACATCAAAAATTCAGATCTATTTATTCCGCCCCAGTCATCTATTAAAGGCCTGTACAGCGCCGGGGGCTGGATCGGGTATAACGGGTACCAGCCGACACTGGATTCGGGGATCAGGGCTGCAAAGGCCCTGCTTAAGGAAATGAAAGCCTGAAAGGAGGATTGCCATGCAAAAACAAATCGTCAAACACCTTGACGGCTACGCAGAAATTGTTAAAGAAATAGAAATCGCAAAAAAATACGGATCGGATTTTACTGCACAAAAAGGTGAGATGACCACCTTTATCAACCGGCTTCATCCTGCCAGGGTACCTTTACAGATCAGCCGGATCATAGCGGAAACCCCCTCGACCCGCACCCTGCGCCTGAAGGCGGTCAATGGCCATCTGCCGCCCTTTCAGGCAGGTCAATACATCACTCTTTCCCTTACCATCGGTTCGATCCGGACCAGCCGCCCCTACAGTATTTCCTCTTGTCCAAGCCGGACAGGGTACTGGGATATCACCATCCGCCGGGTAGAAAAAGGGCTGGTATCAGGCTATCTGCTGGATGACGTCAAAGAAGGCGATCTCATGGAAAGCTCAGGTCCCCAGGGAAACTTTCATTTCAACCCAATCATCCATGCCAAAACCATGGTATGCCTTGCCGGCGGCAGTGGAATTACCCCTTTTATGAGTATGCTGCGCGAAATTGCCGATTGCGGTCTGGACCGGACAATCTATCTTTTCTATGGCAGTAAAACCATAAATGACATCATCTTCCATGACGAAATAACAGCCCTTGCACGGCAATTTTTAAATATAAAATATATTCCGGTAATCGAAGACCCCGCCGAAAATAAATTCTGCGAAACCGGTTTTATTACCGCCGGCCTGATCCGGAAAATCATAGGAGATGCCCGTGACAAATCCTTTTTTATCTGTGGCCCTCAGGCCATGTATGATTTCTGCCTGCCGGATCTGGGAAAACTGGGCATCCCCAAAAACAGAATCAGGCGAGAAATGTTCGGTGCCCCGCATAACATTTCCGGATACCCCGGATGGCCGTCGGTGGTTAAACCGGATGATCTTTTTGAAATAAACGTAAAAAACAAGGGTGTATTCAAAGCCCGCGCCGATGAGTCTTTGCTGGTTGCCATGGAGAGAAACCACCTGGCCATTCCTTCCCTGTGCCGTTCCGGTGAGTGCAGCATGTGCCGGGTTAAAATTCTTTCCGGTCAGGTATTCCAGGCGCCAGGCGCCTTGGTGCGCAAATCAGATCGTCAATTCGGATATGTGCATGCCTGTGTTTCCTATCCGATTAAAAATCTTACGATACTTTTGTAGATAAACGATTCTGCTGCAAGCGGACGATGTCTTTTTCAAAAAAAAAATTTTATATCACGCTGAACCGGGAGCAAAAGCGAAATGCCCTGACGTTTGAAATGTTGAAGGAGATCTGTGACACCATAGAGGGCCTGATCGTTGAGCCGGAAATTCGGGTAGTTATCATTCGTGGTAAGGGAACCGTGTTTTCGTCCGGGGTTGACTTTAATTCTCTATGCTCACTGGTGGGCCGATTCATGACCGATACGGCAGCAGGCGGGGCCCCCATCCGCGCTGATATCAGCAAACTTCCACTACCTCAACCGTTTGGAGGCTATCGAAATTCCCATCATCTGCGCCATGCACGGCGGGGTGTTCGGCATGGCCGTGGAACTGGCGCTGGCCTGTGATTTCAGACTCATGAGCGCAGACTGCATCGGGGCCTACCCGAAGCAAAATTCGGCCTAATAGCTGATCTGGGCGGCACAGCCCGCCTTTCCAGAACAATAGGCTCGTCCAGGGCCATGGAAGTCCTCATGACGTCACGTCACTATACTGCGGTCCAGGCACTTAACTGGGGACTGGCGGCCTATGTCTATCCCACACGGGAAAAACTGTACGAAGAGGCCGATAACCTGGCCATAGATATTATCAAAATGGCCCCCCTGGCCGTGGAAGCCGTTAAAAGGATGGTAAGCAAGGGTGAAGGCGTGGATCTGATGACCCACCTGGGCATGGAAGTTGACATGCAGAGTATGCTGCTGAAAATAAATGATTTTCAGGAGGGAATTACGGCTTTGATGGAAAAAAGAGACCCGGTCTGGCAAAAAAAAATAGGAGAAAAAATATGATAACCAGCGAAGAGATGAAAGCCATAGCGAAAATGGCCATTGATGGTATCGATGCAATCAAGCGTACCGGCATCCAGGTGATCGAGGTCAGGCAGCGCTACACGAAAATCGTGATGCCGCTGAAAGGCAATATCAACCATGTGGGCATGATGTATGCCGGTTCCCTGTTTACCATCGGGGAAATTCCCGGAGGTATTCTGCATATCGCCTCTTTTGACGTGAACCGTTTTTTCCCCGTTGTCAAGGAGATCAACATCCGCTTTCGCCGTCCGGCAACCACCGATGTGACGCTTGAAATGGAACTTGGCGAGGAACAGGTTGACCATATCCTCGCCGAGGCCGAAAAAAAAGGCAAGGCCGACTTTTCGTTGGAGATGAAGATCAAAGATGCCGCCGGCGAAGTGGTTGCCATCGTCAATGGAACCTGGCAGATCCGGAAAATTCCGGCAGAGATGAAAAAAATAATGAAAAGTGAGAAGTAGAAAAAGTGAATAGTGAAAATTTAAGAAATTCTATCGATTTTATTGTCCCAATTTTTAGAGTGGGCTGTGCCCACCGAATCGGCCGAAGACTTTCTTTTTGGGAGTTGGTTTTTTGAAATGGTCAATAGCCTTTGAGACCCGGCCTTACGGAATTTTGATTTAAAGCGTGTAGAACTCATGCACCCGCCCACCTCGCCTGAGCGAGAGCGATGGCGGGCAGGAGCGATACCACAACTTTTAACTTTTCAATATTCATTATTCACTTATAGATGGGGGTAACCTGACATGGCACAATTAATTGCAGACCGCAGGGACATTGATTTTGTCCTTTACGG
>CAZFXX010000173.1:0-6908 GCA_964522985.1 uncultured Desulfobacteraceae bacterium | reverse complement strand
TGTGGCATGAATTACGACACCTTCGTGCGAAGCGGCAGAAAAATAGTGATCGTGCAACCGGGGCCGTCGTTATTTTTCGCAATCACCCTTCCGCCCATGGCTTTGATGAATTTACCGACCAAAGCCAGGCCGATGCCGGTCCCTCCGGTGGATCGCGTGAGTTTGTTATCCACCCGGTAGAAATCATCAAAAACTTTTTTTAATGCCTTACGCGGGATGCCCGGGCCCATGTCGGCCAGGCTGATCTTCATTCGGGAGCCCTCCAACCCAAGGGACAGGGATATTGTTTTTCCCGGTTCTTTTTTACCGAATTTAATGCTGTTTTCAATCAGGTTGATCAAAATCTGAACCATTGCATCCCGGTCATACATAAAAGGAATGACATCTTTTTGTTCAACATTGAAAACAAACCCTTCCTGCCTGATTTTCTCCCGCATGATCTCTTTGACTTCTTCAATAACACCTTCAAAGGTCCCGGCTGACATATCCAGTTGGCGATTTTTTTTCTCCAGTCTGGAAAATTCCAGAACATTGTTGATCAAACGGGAAAGCCGGGTGCTTTCAGAGCCAAGTATCTTAAAATAATCCTGCTCCCGTTCCGGGGTCGGCGCGATTCCCTGTTCCAGCATTTCGACATACATGCGGATATTCGTCAAAGGCGTTTTCAGCTCATGGGTAACTGACGACACGAATCCTGAGCGTCGTTCGGACATATTGACAATGGATCGGGCGCTCTGATAAATGGCAAAAAGCCCGATGAGAATGACCATGCCCATAACGGTCATCATGATGGTCAATGTTTTTCTCCCGCCTGAACGCGGAATCCGCTCACATTCAAGTTTCGCGGTTAAAAAGGAAAAAGGCCGGGGGAATGTTCGGGTTAATGAAAATTTCGGGTGCAACGCTCCCGCCCCTGCCTGTACAATGGTTAGAGCCTCTCCCTGATCAAATATGGACAGATACAGGCGTGTGAATTTCGCCATGGGCTGATTTTCAAAATAGGACGCCTTCAGATGCGATAAAAATTCCTTTACCAGAATCACCACCCCCTGGCGATAAATCCGATTATCAATAACAATCCGACGGAACAGGACGACCTTGTTATCCGATATTAAAACGGACTGCATGGGGCCGACTTCCACCCGGAATGTGGCATCATCAAGCTCTTTGGATAATACCTTGTCTGCGGGCGCACCCTTTGAAACACCGACTGACGATTCATTGTCTTCGCTGATGCCGGAAAGGCTGTCAGTCGCTTTCTTATCCGACATCTCCTGCTCATATTGAAAATCGGCCCGGCGTCTGCCGTCGGTAGCATCAATCTCCTCCCTATTTTTCCGTAAAATAGATTCAGCACTCGGTGCCGGGCTTTTCCAATGTTCGATTGTCGCTGTTTTCCGTTCCTGTCTGGCCAGATTCAATACCTGCCTGGCAGGTATCTCTTTCACCCTTTTTTCTTCCTGCCCGAGAAAAGCTTTCTTTTGTTTCGATCGGGAAAGATTCAGATATTTTCCTGCCAGGGTGTACTCGTTTTCCGTTTCAGGGATGATCTTTTCCGGCAACCTGACTTCGATCCGGTGTGAGGTTTCCGTTCGTTTGGTATTAAAGATCAGGTTATCAGCTTCAAGCTCACGGACGACCTCGCCCACCCGCAAAAAATCTCCCCTGCCCTTTTCCCCGGTTTCTTTTAAATGCCCGCCTTCAAGGGCCATCGGGGTTTGGAAAGAACCGTCCGGATTATTCTGGAAATACCCGAGAAAATAGCTTTTCTCAGGTAACGCGGACAATCCTGAAAAGCCGGTATATTCATCAATATCCCGGGCCTCTTCTTTCTGAATAAAATCAGCCAGCTCTTTTTCCATCTCATAAAAAAGCGTGTCCGCAAAATACCGCAACTCGGCCATTTCCTCCTGATCAAGGCTCTGTTGCGTCCTCAGGATAAAATACCCCAGCGGGATTGAAAGCAGAATACAGAAAATGATGATAAAAAATCTGAGACGTTTCACCGTTTTTGCTCCAGTCGATACCCCTGTCCACGAATAGTGAGAAGAAATGGGATTTCACCGATCAGCAAAGCGATCTTTTTCCTGAGCTTCTGGATATGGATATCCACCGTCCGTGTTTCGATGTCCGCATCTCTGTAATGCCAGACTTTTATCAAAAGCTCTTTTTTTGAAACAATCCGGCTGCTGTTCCGGTATAAAAAAACGATAATATCCATTTCCCGACGTGTCAGCTCAATTGTTTTTTCTTCACACGATGCTATCAGTGTTTTACCGTCAAAAAAAACCGGCCCGATGGTTACCTCTTCGTCGCCGAGGTTTTTCCCGGAACGTCTCAGCACCGCTTCTACACGCACCATCAGTTCCCGAAGAGAAAACGGTTTACTGATATAATCATCGGCGCCTGCTTTAAATCCGGTGACGATATCGTTCTCCGCGCCTTTGGCCGTCAGCATGATAACCGGCTGATCCGGTTTATGGCTGCGGATTTCCCGGCATATGGAAAACCCGTCAAGGGTGGGCAGCATGACATCCAGAAGCATGAGATCGTATCTTCCCGCCAGGGCTTTTTCAAGACCCTCTCCCCCATCTCCAGCACCTTCGGGCTGATAGCCATTAAACACCAGCACATCCAGCAACCCGTCTAAAATCGCCGGGTCATCTTCCACAATCAGTATGCGGGCTTTTTTAGGATTCATTCTTTTCTCCCGGAATGGTTCATCGAAATATGAATTCATTCTATGCGATTTTACATAAAGATAAAAGTAAAACTTATGCAAAAAAAGCAGTCGGTCGTTTTGCATTTATTTGAATTGAATATTGATATCAATGCGTTAAAATACAATCAAGCTTGATTTGCAAATCTTTCAATAACATCTGCAAAAAGGAGATTCCCAATGAAAAAAAATCGTATCAGACAGTTTATCATCGTAACCTGCTTGATTGCCACAACCTGTTTTGCCATGGCCTATGCCGGTAAAAACAAGTTGCCGACACTTCACGCCACCCAGACGGTCACTCATAAAAACGGCATTGTTTCCCTGTCCGGATCTTTGACCCAGAATAAGATTTTTTCCGGCAGTGACGGCATTGTGTCTCTTGCACTCACCATAAACACGGATGACATACGGAACCGCAATGATGATGAAAACTCGGCGGATATTCAGCATGTGGATATGGTCATTGTCCTGGATCGAAGCGGCTCAATGGCCAACCGGAAATTATTTGATGCCAAAAAAGCGGCATTGAACCTGATATCCGATCTGTCACCATCAGACAGATTCGCGCTGGTTACATATTCCAATACCGCGATCCGGCTTTCCGGCCTGGAGTATATGACATCAGCCACCCGCCACAAAATGACCGCCGCAATTAACCGGATTTCAGCAAATGGCGGGACCAATCTCGGCCGGGGACTTCAGGAAGGCATCAACGTCCTGAGTGCATCTGGAAAAACCGGAAACCTGGGACGCATAATCCTGATCTCAGACGGCCTGGCCAATCAGGGAATTACAGATCCGAATGCGTTAGCGAACATGGCGTCCATCGCACCGGAAAAAAATTTTTCCATCACAACCGTCGGTTTAGGTCATAATTTTAACGAACAATTAATGACCGCCATTGCCGACCAGGGAACCGGCTCTTACTATTATCTGGAAAATCCCTCCGCGTTTGCGTCCGTATTCAGGAAAGAATTTCACCGGGCAAGCTCTGTTGCAGCATCAGGCGTCAAAATCCGCATGAAAGAAAAAAACGGCATTAAACTGGTCCATGCCGGCGGGTACCCCATCTCCTACGAAAACAACACGGCGGTTTTTTTCCCCGGGGACCTGCAGTCCGGTGAAACCCGAAAACTGTTTTTAAATATAAAAATCCCCACCGGCCGGGAAAGGACATTCGAAATTTCCGGAATTGAGATTTCATACCGTTTTCAGGATGAACCGTATGAAGTAAAACTCACCGCCCCTTTTACCGTAGCTTGTGTCAAGGACCCGAAAAAGGCCATGGCATCCATCGACAAAGAAACATGGGCTTACAAGGTGATTAAGGAAGACTTCAACCGCTTGAGAGAAGAAGTTGCCGGGGACATTAAAACAGGGAACCAAAAGAGAGCCATGAAACGGATTAATCAGTATCACGCCACCCAACAGACCATTAACGCGCAGGTTCAATCAAAAGCGGTTGCAACCAATCTTGAAAAGGACCTCGAGGGCCTCCGGGACACTGTGGCGGACACATTCTCCGGCAAGGAAAGCGAAGTAAGGGAAAAACAGAACATAAACGCAAAATCCCTTCAATATAAGGGGTATAGCGGACGACGCACAAACAAGTAAAAAAGGAGGATATCATGGGTATCATGACGCGGTTTACTCGACTATGCCGGGCGGACATCCACGGGGTGATGGACCAACTGGAGGACAAAGGCCTTATGCTGAAACAATGCCTTCGGGAAATGGAAACGTCTCTGGCCCGAAAGCAGGCGGAATTATATAAAGTCACGGCACTGTCTGATCAGAATAAACATGACCGGGAGCAGTTTTACCGGGAACAGGAAAAACGCGAACAGGATCTCAATGCCGCCATTGAAAAAGAAAAAGATGATATCGCCCGGCTGCTGATTAAAAAGCTAAAGGCACTGGAGCAGCACATGGATGCCATAAAGCAGCATGACAGGGCACTTGAAAGACAGATCACGTCCCTGAATGAACTGATTGACACCCAAAAACACCAGCATGCCGAGATTCAGCTCCGCGCAGAGACTTATTTCCAAAAAACAAAACACCAAAAATGGGAACAAACCGTATCAAAAATACTACCCCACAATATAAGTACCACATTATCTGCGGAAGAGGTTGAACTGGAACTGATAAAACGCAAAGAAGCCATAAAGGGAGGTGAGTAACATGACGACGTCACAGCGTCCCATCAGAACCACAATTTTTTTCGGTCTGATTTGCGGTCTGATGTTTATCCCGGCCCGCATCTTTTTCGAATACACTTTCCTCTGGCCCCTTGTCTTCCGACTGACCTTTTTTGCCTGTCTTGCGGCATATTCCCTGATCCTCGCATCATGGGGAAATAAACGGCGAACCAGTGTACTTTTCCCCCTGCTTTTTCTTTTTTTCTTTATCTTCTGCCGGAGTTCAAATGCCGCATTTCTGCTTCTTTCCTTAGGCATGCTTAGCTGGATTCGAAGCGGAATCTGCTTTCAGAACGCCTTTGCCAAATCGCTCGGTGTTGAAATAATTTTCAGCATCGGCGGCGGTGCCCTGGTGGCCTACTTCAACCCGCATTCCACGCTGACCTGGGCCTTGGGAATATGGATTTTTTTTATGATCCAGTCCCTTTATTTTACCATCATGACGGACATGGAGAAAGATGATGCCGCACAGGCAGTTGATGTGTTTGAGCAGGCCCGATTAAGAGCGGAAGGGATACTGAAAAATTAATTTAACCTCCCGCAGACAGATGGTATCAAAAAGCCCTGCATCAATGCTGCAGGGCTTTATTTTTTTTAAATTCTCCCCTTTACCGGCCCAAAATGAAACAACAAAAGTCACCATTTCTAAAGGGATGGACAAACCCTACTTTGACCGAAACGGGGTGATTTGGCTGTTCCAGTTCCTGATTCACTGCTGGAGGCCGCTGATTGAATAAAGCAAGGCGTTTCAAAATATTGAAAAAGGTCGAAGATGGGCCATTTTCCGGTCCGCCGTTCCATGGCGTGCCGCTCTGACCCATTCCCATCCGGTTTGCCGGCAGGCCAACGCACTGTTCACAATGGCAATTGCCCAGGCCATCTCCGCCTTAGCACCCGGACCTACGAGTCTAATTGCTCGATCTGTATGTGGGGTTGCCGGATGCCGGTGGAGATGCAATCGCCCTGTTGCACCGCTCGAATTTTATTGACATTTCATGGTTCTCCATAGTATTTTAATTATATCGTTTTGCTCATCAGAAACTCAATCTCACATTTGCTGTAATCTTTTCTAAATCTTATTTGATATTCCTGCCATCGTTGAATTGGATTCCTGGCGGCTCAATACTTTTCCTTACTGAAATAGATACTGGCTTCCCTTGAACTTCACCCTGTATATGCCGATTTAAATTCAATGAATAGGGTTGCAGTAATTATACTAGCGGATGTGAAAAAAAACCATACACCGATTCAATTATAAATGACTATGCAAGGCATGGCTTCAGTTAATAGACGGTCTGTGCGTAAACAGGATGAAAAAAATTTGCAAAGGTTCAATTAACAGCGGTTAAGGATGATTGGGATCCATATCTGTGAATTAATTCCGGTAAAAAGGAGGATATCATGACTGTAAAAATCTTGCTTGAAAGAAAATTCAAAAAAGAGCCCAGTTTGGAAGAAATAAAAACGATTAACGAACTGAGAATCGGGGTAATGCACCAAAAAGGATATATCAGCGGAGAGACTTTAGTCGATTTCAATGATCACAGAAAAATTGTTGTAATATCTGTATGGGCAAACAAATCAGAATGGGAAACATGGGTAAATTCGGATGAGAGGCGAAAACTTGATGCCAACCTCGATAAAAACCTGAAACAGCGCCCTATAATCCGATCCTTTATGTTGGGTGCCGATTATCTGGGAGATGTTTTTGAAGAAGTGGTGCACGACTCGGAAACTAAAAAATAGATTATCGAAACAATTTTACATTAGTTTGAGCAGTAGCCGTCATTTTCGGATTTGATTAACCGGTCCCGGTATTTTTTGGCTGTTCGCGGGCCATTGGAAGGTGACGCGCTATAGATCGCTTGAGGTATAATCGCGGGTCTCGAAGGTCTGTCTGACGCACACACGTTCAAGCCTTAAACGTTTTTTCAACTGCCGGCGTATAGTTCCCGTGTTCGTGATAGATAATCAGTGGCGAAGCG
>CAZFXX010000172.1:240-6911 GCA_964522985.1 uncultured Desulfobacteraceae bacterium | reverse complement strand
TTCCAGGCACTCAAATTTTCTACCAAAAATGATCTGGAAATCCGGCGAATTGAAATGGTCGGGCCCCAGGTCGGCAAAGACCTGCGCGAGAAGGCCTTGTTTGCCATGTTTTTCTCCCTGCTTTTCATTACCATCTATATCTCAGGCCGGTTTGAATTTAAATGGATCTTAAGCGGCGTGATGGCGGGTGCCCTTATGGGAGCGGTCTATTTCCTTTCTCTTTTTCACGTCAGCATTCCTTTCCTCATAGGTGCAGCTCTGATTGTGACGTTGATCCTGTTCTGGTTCCTTCAACTCAAATATGCCATGGGGGCAATTGTGGCCCTTATTCACGATGTCTCGATCACCGTGGGCATTTTTTCCATCTGCGGAAAAGAATTTACATTACCGATCATTGCCGCTCTGCTCACGATCATCGGCTATTCATTAAATGACACCATTATCGTATTTGATCGTATCCGTGAAAATTTAAGAAAAAAACAAAAAAATCCTTTACAGACCATCATCAACAGCAGCATCAACGAGACACTTTCACGTACGGTTTTGACCTCTCTGACCACGCTGGCCGTTGTGGTGTGCCTGTTTACCATGGGAGGCGGCATCATTCATGATTTCGCCTTTGCAATGATCATTGGAATTCTTGTCGGAACCTATTCATCCATCTATGTGGCCAGCCCTATTCTGATCGCCTGGCAGGTTCAGAAAAAACAGAAATAATTGCGCCGAAGAAGCGTATAGCAAAATATCCCCCGGTAGAATCAGCGCCTTGTAAAATAAAAACAACCATGAGCCTTTGAGCGTTAAAACTCCGGTGGATCTCTTATGAAAAATATTTTACCATGGGTTGCCCTGAAAACCGTCCCGGGCATTGGAAACCTTCTTTTCAAACGACTTTTTCAGCATTTCAAGACACCTGAATCCGTTCTGCATGCGCCACCTGAGCAATTGCTTCAGGTGGAAGGAATGACTAGCCGCCTTGCCCGTGCCATAACCCGGCACAACATACCGGATAAAGCCAAAAAGGATCTTGCGCTTGCATTTAAACAGGGTTATAAAATCATAACCTTGTCCGACACCGATTACCCGCCGTTGCTTCTGGAAATACCTGATCCGCCGCCAATTCTATATGTCTGCGGCCGTCTAAAGACCACTTTGCTGAATATCGCCATCGTAGGGTCCAGAAATGCGACTAAATATGGCTTGACCATCACAGGGCGTCTGGGTGCGGATCTGGCGTCACTCGGCATCACTGTGGTCAGCGGTATGGCCCTGGGAATAGATGCGGCCGCTCATTACGGGGCCCTGGCAGGCCATGGGAATACCATCGCCGTGCTGGGCAGTGGTCTGGACCGAATCTACCCGGCTTCAAATAAAAAACTATTTTACAAAATTGCCGAGCAGGGTTCTGTAATTTCCGAGTTTCCCCTTGACACCGAGCCTGAAAGTCACAACTTTCCGCAGCGAAACAGGGTCATCAGTGGAATCTGCCAGGGGACCGTCATCGTCGAGGCCACCCGGCGCAGCGGGTCGCTCATTACCGCACGGCTGGCCGCCGAACAGAACAGAGATGTTTTTGCCGTACCGGGCAGTATTCACAGCTTCAAAAGTACCGGAACCCACACACTTATCAAACAGGGCGCCAAGCTGGTGGAAAACGCACAGGATATTGTAGAAGAATTTGATCTGATCCTGAACCGGCCCACGACCGATAAAGACAAACCTGCGAAAACGCCCCTGCAACTGACGTCCGATGAATCCGGTATCCTGAAATTACTGGGACCTTATCCGGTGCACATCGATAACCTGGTAAGAAAAATGTCCATCGCGCCGGGAAGACTATCAAGTATTTTGCTCCAGATGGAGCTCAAAGGATTGGTACAACAGTCGCCCGGCAATTTATTTACCATTACGGATACCGGCAGTCCGGCAACCTGATCCGGCTGCTTTAAAAAACCTGTATGAGGCTTCAAATTGACTAAACCGCTTGTGGTCGTGGAATCACCGACAAAAGTACGAACCATCAATAAGTATCTCGGGGAAGCGTATAACGTTTCCTCCACGGTAGGGCATATTAAAGACCTGCCGCCCAAGGAAATCGGAATTGATATTGATGATGCATTTAAACCGAAATACTGTATTATTTCAGGCAAAAACAAGATCGTCACCGCTCTTAAAAAAGCTGCCGGAGATACCACGGAAATATTTTTGGCATCAGATCCCGACCGGGAAGGAGAAGCGATTGCCTGGCATACGGCTGAAATTTTAAAAAAAAAAGGACGAAAATTTTACCGGGTTCTTTTTCATGAGCTGACCAAAAACGGGATTCAAAAGGCAATCCATACACCGGAAGAACTGAATAAAAACAAGTTTGAGGCCCAGCAGGCCCGCAGAATACTGGACCGTCTGGTTGGTTATCAGGTATCACCCCTTTTATGGCGCAAAGTCAAAGGCGGTCTCAGTGCCGGGCGGGTCCAGTCCGTTACCGTCAGGATAATCTGTGAAAGGGAACGCGCCATCTGGGCCTTTGATCCGGAAGAATACTGGACCATCACCGCAGACCTTGAAGGGACCGTTCCCCCTGAATTTTCTTCGAAACTGGTAAAAAAACAGGACAAAAAAATTAAAATCTCGGATAAAAAAACAGCGGACAATATCTTGAATGAACTATCCGGAGCCAGGTATATTGTCGATAAAGTAACCCAAAAAACGACGAAACGAAATCCCCTGCCCCCATTTATAACCAGTAAAATGCAACAGGAGGCCATCCGCAAACTCAAATTTTCTGCGAAAAAAACCATGTCAGTGGCCCAGCAGCTCTATGAGGGAATCGATCTGGGTCCCGGAGAACCCACTGGTTTGATCACTTATATGCGAACGGACTCGATCCGTATCGCCGCCGAAGCAGCCCATGAAGCCCTTGACCTTATCGGCAAACAGTTCGGTCCGGATTATGCATCTGACAAACCGCAATTTTTTAAAAATCGCAACAAAGCCCAGGATGCCCACGAGGCCATACGGCCCACATCGGTCTTTCATACACCTGAAAAACTAACACCGTATCTTTCCAAAGACCAGTTGAAATTATACCGCCTGATCTGGCAGCGATTTGTCGCATCCCAGATGCAGCCGGCCCTGATCAACCAAAATTCGGCAGCCATTAAAGCCGGTGCCTATACGTTTGCGGCCAGCGGTTCCTCGGTCAAGTTTCCCGGGTTCATGGCCCTTTACCTGTCGGCCGATGACGAGGCTGAAAAAAAAGAAAAAAAACAGCAACTTCCACAGCTTGAAAAAGATCTTGAACTGAAAGTTCGTGCCGTCAACCCAAAGCAGCACTTCACATTGCCCCCCCCCCGTTTCTCGGAAGCATCACTGGTAAAGGAACTAGAAGAAAACGGCATCGGCAGACCCAGCACATACGCCTCGATTCTATCCACAATCCAGGACAAGGGATACGTGGACTTTGTCAAAGGCTATTTCAAACCCAGCGAACTGGGATTTATAGTCAACGATCTGCTGGTCCAGACCTTCCCGGATATCTTTTCGGTTGATTTTACGGCCAAGCTGGAAAACCGTTTAGACGGTATCGAAGAGGCCCGGATCAAGATCATAGAGGTCCTCTCCCGGTTTTACAAACCATTTCTGGAAAAATTGAAAAATGCGCCGGACAGCATGCTGAGCATCAAGGGGGTGGGATTTGAAACAAAATTAAAATGCCCTGTCTGCAATGGATCCCTGAATATAAAAGTCGGCAAAAACGGACCCTTTCTCGCTTGTAACAATTATCCGGAGTGCCGATTTACCAGAGATTACACACGCGGTGAAAAGGGAGAGATTCAACCGGTGGAACTGCCGCCTGAAGAGATCACCGATAAAATATGTGACCAATGCGGCCGACCCATGGTCATGAAGAGAGGCCGTTACGGCAATTTTTTGGCCTGCAGCGGTTACCCGGAATGTAAAAATACCCAGTCCCTGGTCAACGGCAACGGACAGGAGCTGGGTATTGCCTGCCCTGAGAAGGGCTGCACCGGGACCATCGTTCAAAAAAAATCCCGCCGGGGTAAAGTGTTTTACGGGTGCAATCGTTTTCCCAAATGCACCTTTGCCACCTGGAATATGCCTGTTGACAAACCCTGTCCCAAATGCGGGGCTAAATTCATGGTTGAAAAAACGACAAAAAAACAAGGCACCTTTCTGAGTTGTATCAACCCTGAATGTAAATACCGGGAAGATAAACAGGAATAAAAAGCTTGACTTTGGTTATAATGGTTGATATTAAGCGTATCTCAAAATTTAAAATTAATAATGGAAGAAAAATGACAAATCTTACGGTCCTTATTAACCTTATCAGCATAATTATCCTCCTCGTCGTAGGTGTCCTTGCCTGCCACGGGGAAAAGGGTTGATAATGACGTAATTCAAGCAACATACAGGAAATTTAAAATCCATTATCAGCCCAGAAGCCGATAATGGATTTTTTTTTAATAAAACGCATACTGATAAAAAAACAAGGAATCTGCAATGAAACTTACCGGCGCACAGGTCTTGATGGAAGTGCTCAAGGATGAAGGGGTTGATACAATTTTCGGCTTCCCGGGAGGGGCGGTCATTGATTTGTATGATGAACTGGTAAAAACAGACATCCGGCATATACTTGTCCGACACGAACAGGGAGCCGTACATGCTGCAGACGGCTATGCCCGGGCCGGCAACAAAACCGGAGTCTGCCTGGTCACATCCGGGCCCGGAGCCACCAACACGGTGACCGGCCTTGCCACCGCCTATATGGACTCCATTCCGCTGGTCGTCATCACGGGCCAGGTACCCACCCACCTGATCGGTAACGATGCCTTTCAGGAGGTGGACATCGTGGGTATCACCCGCTCCTGCACCAAGCATAATTATCTGGTGAGCAGCACCGAGGAGTTGCCAAGAGTCGTCAAGGAAGCCTTTCATATTGCACGGTCCGGCCGGCCCGGACCTGTTCTTGTCGATATTCCAAAAGACCTGACGACCCGTACCATTGATTACCGGCCCATCAAACGGATTAAGATTAAATCATACAATCCAACCTATAAACCGAATATGCGGCAATTGTCCAAGGTGGCGCAGCTCATAAAAGAGGCTGAAAAACCCGTTATATTCGCCGGCGGCGGGGTGATCCTGTCCAATGCCGCCTCTGAAATCACCCGCCTGGCCCACACCATCCAAAGTCCAGTGACCACATCACTCATGGGGCTGGGATCAATTCCGGGTACAGACCCTTTATGGCTGGGAATGCTCGGCATGCACGGCACCTATCGGGCCAACATGGCCATCAGTGACTGTGATCTGCTCATCGCCGTGGGGGTTCGATTTGACGACCGGGTAACCGGCAAAACCGACACATTCGCCTCCCAGGCCAAAATCGTCCATATCGATATCGACCCCACATCGATCCGAAAAAATGTGCCGGTCACCATTCCGGTTGTGGGGGATTGCAGGATCACTGTTCATCAGCTCAACGAAATGCTGGAAAAAGAAAATTTTGAAGGTATCGACATCGGCAGAAAACCCTGGATCAGCCGGATCGAGAAATGGAAAAAAATGAGCAAACTGGCTTTTACCCAGGGAAAAACCATTAAACCCCAATATGTTATCCAAAAACTCTATGAGCTGACCAAAGGACAGGCCGTCATTACCACCGAAGTCGGTCAGAACCAGATGTGGGCGGCCCAGTATTATCACTTTGACCGTCCCTGCCATTTTATTACATCCGGAGGGCTGGGTACCATGGGGTTTGGTCTGCCGGCGGCCATCGGGGCGCAGATTGCATGTCCGGACAAACTGGTGGTGGACGTGGCCGGTGACGGCAGCATCCAGATGAACAGCCAGGAACTGATGACAGCAGTGGAGTGCTGTCTCCCGGTCAAGGTGGTCATTTTAAACAACCGCTACCTTGGAATGGTCAGACAATGGCAGGAACTTTTTTATGATCATCGCTATGCCTGTACAGCCATGGAACAGGCCCCTGACTTTGTCAAACTGGCAGAAGCTTACGGCGCTGTCGGCTTGCGGGCGGAAAAACCCGAAGAGGTGGAGGCGGTTTTAAAGGAAGGCCTTTTTTCCGACAAAACCGTTGTCATGGATTTTGTGGTGGAACGTGAGGAAAGCGTCTATCCCATGGTTCCCGCCGGCGCACCCATCACGGAAATGCTGCTGGTATAAGTGAAAAGTGAATAATGACGGAATGCTATCGATTTTAATAAAAAAAATAGAGCGAAGCGATACCACAAGTTTTCAATTCTCACTATTCAATTTGATTAATGGCTTACACATAAACGGTTGCGCCGAAAGATTTTGATCATGGCAGAAAATAACAACTATTACGACCCGACAAACGAAGAAAAACATATTTTTACGATGCTTGTGGACAACCAGCCGGGCGTGCTGTCCAGGATTGTGGGACTGTTTAGCGGTCGTGGATTCAATATCGAAAGCCTTTGTGTCGCAGAGACCATGGAACCACAGATATCCCGCATCACCATTGTCACCAAAGCCAATATACCGCTGGTGGAGCAAATCAAAAAACAGCTCAACAAGCTGATTAACGTTATCAAGGTTCGCGACATGACAGGTTCAAAGTCGGTCCAGCGGGAAATGGCCCTTATCTGTGTCAGGGCCGGGCAGGA
>CAZFXX010000172.1:0-230 GCA_964522985.1 uncultured Desulfobacteraceae bacterium | reverse complement strand
GCGCATTGTCGATATTTTCAGATGCAAGGTCGTTGATGTGGGGCAGGAGCATTACACCATCGAGGTGACTGGAGACCAGGGGAAACTCAAGGCCCTGGTGAATCTTTTAAAACCCATGGGCATCAAAAAAATTGCCCGTACCGGTGCCATCGCATTGTACCGGGAACCTAATTAAAAACGGACAGAGGACAGAGGACAGAAGTCAGAGGACAGAAGTCAGAGGACAGAAG
>CAZFXX010000171.1:0-7018 GCA_964522985.1 uncultured Desulfobacteraceae bacterium | reverse complement strand
GGCAACGGTCTGCAAAACCGTTATTCACCAGTTCGAATCTGGTTGCCGCCTCCAAAAAAAATCAAGGGGGTTAGCCTTAAGCGGTTACCCCTTTTTTGGGTTGGATGCTACCGTTTTGCGACCATTTTGTTTAAAAATGGCATTTCCAAGCAGGTATAGAAACCGGTTTAACCGGAAACCAGAAGCGAGAGAGAAAACAGGGCCGTGTTTCCCAGGATATGGATTGTAACAGGTGCGCTTAATTCGCCTTTAATTTCATAGGCCAGTGTGAAAACAATTCCTCCGACAATTTGGGGCAATGGGATGGATCCGGCAAGCGGATGCATCAGGACAAACATCAGATTGCTGATGACAAGGGCCGGCACGATTCCCCAGCGGCGCAAAAAGCCATACAGGATAGCTCTGAAAAAAATTTCTTCGGCCAGGGGGCCGATGAATGCTCCAGTTGTTAGAAAAATAAGTAGTTTTAGCGGCGTCGTTGGCAGATGAACCCGTACCATGCTGAACGGGTCGATGCCCGCGATGATCAAAATTGCAAATCCGCCGGCAACAACGGCCCCGAAGATCAGAGACCAGAAAATTCCCCGGGCAAGGCCGGACCAAAGCAGGTCCCGGTTTAATCCGACAGAAGATAGGCCTTCCCCCCAGACTAAGATAACCCCGAAGAACATAAAAATCTCAAATATTCGCAGGCCCAGCAGTACACTCATGGAAGACAGTCCGGGGCCGGCGGTCAGTAATAAGGCGCCGCCAGATTCCATTGCAATCAGCCCTGTAAACGAGATGGCAAAAGGTTTTACCGCAATGCGGTCTGCTTCCATTTCAGTTTCCTTGCCGCCCTGTAGGCATACCATTGGACATACCAGTGATCGGATTTTTTAAGGCGTTTTAAAATTTCCGGAACAGCATCTCTGTCACCTCTTTGGCCCAGCGCATAAAAGGCCTGGCACACCACGTTGGGGTGCGGATCATCCAGCAGCACCAGGAGATCTTTGCTGCTTTTCGTATCCGTGTCTGCACCCAGGGCCCGGGTTGCCCAGTATCGCTCGGCAATATGCGGACTTTCAAATATGGATTTATAGTGATGAAAATTGGTGATTTTTAAATGTTTGTGGGCGATTGCTTTCAATGCCGCAATTCGGATATGCAGGTGAGCGGATTCAAGGGATTGGATTGGATTTTGGATGCCTGTTATGGCATTGCCTGAAAGATGTGAAAACCCGGCCAGCAATATCAACCCGGCCAGCAGGATTAGTGCAGGTGAGAGCATCAAAGAGAGCTTTTGCGGCATCCCGGCAAGAAAGAATATCACCTGGAGGAGGCTGTAGACCATGATGTAAGCAAGCACCGGAAGCCCTGCCAGCAGAGAAATAAATGTCAATTGCCGGAACAATTGGTAGCGGTCGGTTTTAGATGAAAAAATTTTCAGATGTGAGCCTGGATTGGAGAAAAAATTCTTTGTGGGACACCGGAGTATGTCCCGATCATGGTGTTTGAATATCAGGAATTTTGCTTCTTTTGTAAGGGTTAGATCCACCTGTCCTGAATGTGCCACGGGCAGGTAGTCATTTCGCAGCAGTCTGTTTTCTATGCGGTTTTGTAAGGATTTTTTATCGATATTTTCCAGGCGGCAGGTTTTCAGTGTTTTCTGATCCAGTGTTTTGAATACCTGTGCCGGGTACAGGGTGTATTTGTAATAAAAATCATTGATTGCGATTCCGGCCGGGTTGGAAAGCAGAAAAACATCCCGGACGTTGATAAATATATTGGTGCCCGATAAGCTGAACCCGGCAATGGTCAGCACGACCAGGGGGGCAAGACGGAAAAGTAGTGCCGGTACCAGGCTTTGAGCGGATTTTGGGGGCATCCATTTTAAGGTCAGAAAAAAAACCACCGACGGAACCAAGAAAAAGGGGGCACTGGCCAAAAGAATCAACCCATGGATGTTGAGCGCGATAAGGCAGAGCCACCAGGGGATTAAAAAAAGGAACAGAAAACAATTTTGACGTCCCAGCAGGCGATCCCATGCCCAGGCGCAGGCAAAGGCGCCGACGGATAACCCTGCGCCCAAGGTGAAAGTGAAAAAAAGTCCTCCCATAAATGCTGTCGCAAATGTTTTCAGGGCCGGCATGGTTTTCAGGTTGGGCATGGCCAGATAACCGGCGGTGTTAATGACGTTCATCGTATCGAGAAGATGCATATTCGATTGATATACGATAAGCAGGAACACTACCTGGGCGAAGAGCAGGCCTGACAGTAAAATTTTAGGGATGTAGGTAAACCGTTTCATTGTCTGGTAGATCTAACCCGGATAAGCCGGGAATTGAATATTGATGATTTATGGGAATTGCTTATGAACAGGTGAATGTATAGCCTATTTCCAGGGCGGAGTCAAAGCGGCATCTGTTGCGTTTTATAAGATTCTCCGTAATGGCACATATTTGTAGTTGACTTTATTTTTTGTGTACTGTACATGAAAAAAAATTCAGGTGCTCATGATGAGCTTGAAAGGGAACTCCGTTAAAATCGGGGACGGGCCCGCCGCTGTGATCGGGGACGAAAGCCGCAATCTGCCACTGTTGTAGAGGAATTTTTCTTAAATGGGAAGGCGCGGCAATTAGGATGATCCGAGAGTCAGAAGACCTGCCTGAATTGTGAGGCGTTAGTTTCGTGGATTGAAGCACGCTGGTACCCCGAGGATGAAAAAGGGATTTCCCCGGATCGATTTTTTTTCGGTTCGGGGATTTTTTTCTCCGGACCCTTTAGATTTAATTAGGTTAACAGGGGGAGAAATGAAGAGAAAAGGATGGGTAATTTTTGTATTGGCCATGGCCATGTTGCTGCCGGGAGCAGGCTATGGGGCAGAAACCGGAGACGCTGAAAAGAAGGTTGAAATTTTGGGTGATATCGTTGTTACGGCAACACGGTCCGAACAAAATGTGGCAAAAGTGCCCGCGCATGTCGCGGTTATCACGGCGGAAGATATCAAGGCCAGTGGGGCCCAGTCGGTTCCTGATGTGCTGCGCAGTCTTGGCGGGGTACTGGTTTCCGATTTGAACGGTAATGGCAACAACCAGACCATTGATATGGGCGGGTTTGGCGAAACGGCAAATCGCCATGTGGCCGTGGTGATTAACGGTCGCAGGGTAAATCCCATTGACCAAGGCGGTGTAAATTGGTCAATTATTCCGGTTGAAAACATAGAACGTATTGAAGTTCTCCATGGCTCGGGTTCTGTTCTGTACGGAGATAATGCCATGGGCGGTGTGATCAATATCATCACCAGGCGCGGCGGCGAAGGATCGAAGTTTCAGGCAGAGATGGCGACCGGAACAGACAATACCAGCAAGATCAGGGTCGGCACCGGATTCAGTGCAGGGCCGGTGGGGTTGGACCTTGGGTATACCGAGTATCAGACGGACGGGTATCGGGACAGATCTGAGTTGAATCGTAAAAATCTGTATGGAAATCTCCAGGCCGATCTCACGGACAGTTTTTCCGTATTTTTTGATGTGAATGCCAGTGATTCCGAGTATCAGCTTCCGGGTGACCTGACTAAAGCCCAGATGGATGACGACCGCACACAGTCAACCAACCCCGATGATGAAGGAGAATCCCGGAAAGTTGCCTTTACGCTGGGCTCCGAGAAAGACTTGGGCCAATATGGTACGTTGAAGGTCAATGTAAGCTATAGTGACGAAGATGTTGACAGCGACATGGCCTCCTGGTGGAACTATATGATTTTTGATGTTCAGACCCTGGGATTGACGTCCCAGTATATTCTTGAAAAAAGTCTGGCGGGAAAAGATAATCGGCTGACGCTGGGTGTTGATTTTTATGATACCCAGTACGAAGCGTGGAGCGGCTCTTTTAAAGGCGATCGAAGCAATAATTATGATCACAGTAAAAAGACACTGGCCGGTTATATTCAGGATGAGTTTAACCTGACGGAATTGTTGCTTTTGAATGTGGGCGCACGGTACGAGAAACCTGAAATAGAGTTGACCGGTGATGTCGCCGAAGTCCCGGGTCCTTATGGACATCCTGCGAACAAGACGGATGAGGAGCTGGATGAGGGAGAATGGGCCTGGAATACCGGTCTGGCCTATTCTTTTTTACCTGGTTCAAAAATTTATGGCCGTGCCTATCGTTCTTTTCGATACCCGGTGGTGGATGAGTTTACCAGTTATTACACCGGCGAAATCAATGAGGACTTAAAACAAGAGACCTCCATCGGGTATGAGGCAGGCCTCGGGCTTACCCTGTTTTCAAAGCTCAAATTGAACCTGAGAGGGTATCTCATGGAGGTGAAGGACGAAATCGTCTGGAGCGGTATCCAGAACGAAAATCTGGATGAAACCCGGCATATAGGCGGTGAAGTCGATGTTACTTATCAGGCCACTGATTTCATGGTCCTTTATGGTGGCGGCGGTTATACGGATGCCGAATTTACCAAGGGCGCCAATGACGGAAAAGATATCCCTCTGGTGCCGGACTGGAAAGCCAATGCGGGAATCGATTTCAAGTTTGCCAATGGCCTGAGATACCGGGTCCAGTATAATTATGTGGGCGAGCAATACTTTGGAAGCGACTACGGCAATGACTACGATGAGATGGACAGCCACAATACGGTGGATATGTATCTTTCCTATAATTTTAAAGGATTTGAGATATTTGCCAATGCATCCAATATTTTTGATGAAGAATATTCCGATTCCGGGTATTATCGGTCCTATATGATGCCGCCCGATGCAACTTACTACCCCATGCCCGAGGCCGTTTACCTGGTGGGTGTGAGGTTCAGTTATTAATATGATGTTGGTTGTTTTGTAAAAAAAAGATATGAAAAGGGGACGCCTTGGGGCGTCCCCTTTTTTATGATTCATGACCGGATTATTTTTGCAACAGGGGATTATTAATGGGAAATAGAAAAAACGTTTCGATTATCGCCGGGGTTATTTTTTTCTGCATCGGCATGGTGCTTTTTACCGGTGTGACAGTATATGCAGAAGCCCTGACCTTTACCGACTCGGGCAACCATCAGATCACCATCGGGCAACGGCCGGCCCGGGTTGTCTCCCTGGTGCCCGGGATTACCGAAACGATTTTCGCACTGGGGGCAGGAGACTGGGTTGTGGGGCGGACCTATCACGGTACCTGGCCCCCGGAGACAGCTGATGTTCCGGTTATGGGTGGTTTTTTTTTACCCGCTCCGGAAAAAATCGAGCAGGCAAACCCGGATATAATTTTTTATTCAAGTCTTCAGAAGAAGGTCATTGATAAATTTGCCGGTAGTGACTGTACCATGGTCAATCTGGAAACGGGGTCACTTGCCGACAGCTATCAAAATATTCTTTTGCTGGGACGAATATTCGGGCGTGAAAAGGAGGCACGACTACTTGTGAATAACATCAAGGATGAGATGACGCTTGTCTCGAAAAAAATCGACAAGATCCCGGAGGCAAAGCGATGCCGGGTCATGCGGATCATGGGACGGGAGACCATGATGACACCGGGCAGTGACAGTTTTCAAAGCGAGATGATCCGTGCAGCCGGGGGCATTGCCCCTGATTTGGGCAAGACGGGCAGCGTGGTGCCGGTGACCATGGCGGAATGGGCCAAATTCAACCCCCAGGTGATCTACGGTTGCGGCACGGACCGGGTCCTTGTGGCCAGCCTTCTGGGGCAGCCCGGGTGGAAGGATGTGGATGCGGTGAAAAACGGGCGGATCTATTTTTTCCCCTGCGACCTGACCTGCCGGGCCGCCACAAATACCGGCTATTTTGTCTCCTGGCTGGCGGCCAGGCTTTATTCGGGTGAGTTTGTGGCACCGGGGGCCGGTGTTCTGGAAGATAAAATTTTTAAGACCCGGCCTGTGAATATTGATCTTGATTATATCGAGGCTGCGAAGATCGCATACAGTCGTATTTATGATTTTACCAACAAGACCCTGGTGATTGATTTTAAAAAGTCCCTTGATATTGTTTCTACCCTGGCCGGTTTTAAAACTGATATCAAAACCGTGGGCAACCATTACGCATCCCAGCCATGCTGGGCCGTGGCCCATTATGACGGTATGGATGCCATGGCTGACCGGATATGCCGGACCATGGAAAGAAGCCGGAACCACTCCAGTTTTATGATGACCGGGGCGGACATGGATAAACTGTCTGTTCAAACAGCGGTTTTCAGGGATATGCAGGTATATGCCCTGGTCACGGCCGGGGTGTCATCCAATGCCCTTCGCACCAGTGTGGATGAGGGCAACTACTATGAACCGGGCACCATCAATATTATCCTGCTGACCAACATGACACTCAGCCGGCGGGCCATGACCCGGGCGATTATTACCGCCACCGAGGCCAAGACGGCGGCCCTGGCCGATCTGGATATCCGCAGCAGCTTCAGCGGTATGCGGCATCAGGCCACGGGCACAGGGACCGATAACATTATCGTGGTGCAGGGAACAGGCCCGGATATCGACAACAGCGGGGGTCATACCAAAATGGGCGAACTGCTGGCAAAGGCCGTGTATGCCGGTGTTACAGAGGCTGTTTTCAAACAGAACGGCCATACACCCGCCCGGAACGTGTTTCAGCGCCTGAACGAGAGACAAACTACCGTATTTGAGCTGCTGACCGATATGCCCTGTAACTGTGCTGCCCAGAGGCCGGCATTTTTCGAGGGTGTGGAACGCCTCCTGCTGGATCCTTTTTATGCCGGTTTTATCCAGTCTGCCCTGGCCCTGAGCGATGCCTATGAAAAGGGACTGGTGGGGGACCTGGGAAGCTTTGAAATATGGTGTCGTGACATCACACAGGGCATTGCTGGTGAAACGGTCGATGCCCCCAAGGATTTTATTGTTTCGGATAAGATTCCCATGGTCCAGAAGATGGCGCTTAATGCTGTGATAAACGGGGTCTGGTGGAAGATTCAAGCTGGGGAAGATTAAATTGAAAATTGACTATTGAAAAGTGGTGCGGCCGGGCAAGGTCGCATATTTTAGCGGGTGAGAATC
>CAZFXX010000170.1:5054-7071 GCA_964522985.1 uncultured Desulfobacteraceae bacterium | reverse complement strand
ATATGGAACAACTACCCCCGGGACGTAAAGACGATCCCTATCCGGTTCATGCATCAGGGAGTTCCAAAGATCGCCGTCAGGCTGACCCTGAATATCTTTTCTGGCGTCAGTTTGTGGAAGCGACCACTCCCAGGGCGTTCTGCCAGAGCTGGTTGCCGTTGCAATGCCGGATGCTGACAGGGGTCCGTTGTGCCATGGTTCTGTTAGGGGACCCGGGGCAAGGGCCCTATACCCCGGTGGCGGTTTGGCCGGACGCCAAATTGAGTATGAATCATCTTACCAGTGCCGCGGAGCGCGCCTTAAAGGAACGCCGCGGCCTTGTCATAGAGAACGATCCTTCTTCTGATTCCGAAAATAAATTTCCCGAGAAGTTTCACGTGGCCTATCCCATCGAAGTATCCGGAGAGCTTCATGGGGTTGTGGTCCTCGGGGTGGACCAGGGGGACAAAAACGAAGTCCAGGCCATCATGCGACACCTTCATTGGGGAGCCGCCTGGCTCGAGGTTTTGATTCGAAGGACCGAGTCGGAGAAATCCACGGAAACGACCGAACGCTTGAATCTGGCCTTTCATCTGATTGTGAGTGCCGTTGAACTCGAAGGCTTTTATGCGTCGGCCACATCTTTAGTCACCCACATGGATGCCAATCTTGAGTGTGACCGGGTGAGTATCGGATTCAAATCCGGAAAACACGTGAAAGTGAAAGCATTATCTTACAGCGCGGGGTATCAAAAACAGACCAACCTGGTCCGGTCCATCGGATCGGCAATGGACGAAGCCGTTGACCAGCAATCCGTTGTGGTTTATCCCCCGCCGTCTGATGCCGAGCCAGTGGTGACCCGTGCCCATGAAGAACTGGCAAAGCAGCATGGATCCGGTACCATTTTAACCATACCCCTGGGGAACCGAGAAGAGTTCTTCGGAGGACTGACCCTGGAGCGACCTGCGGAAAAAGTTTTTGACAAGCAAACCATAGAACTCTGCGAATCTGTTGCAGCGGTTGTGGGTCCTATCCTTGAAGCCAAGCGGGTTGAGGAACGATGGCTGATTATGAAAGCCGTGGATTCGTTGAAACGGCAAATAGAAAGACTTTTCGGGCCGGAATACTGGATTCGCAAGATGGTCGCGGTCTCGCTTGTTTTACTGGTTGCCTTTTTTTCTTTTTTCAGGGTCGACTATCGCGTCACGGCCACGGCCAATGTCGAAGGGGTGGTGCAACGCATACTGGCTGCGCCTTTCAACGGCTATGTTAAGGAAGCGTTGATTCGTCCCGGTGATATTGTTAAGGCGGGTGAGTTGCTCTGTCTTCTTGATGACAGGGATCTAAACCTTGAAAGAATCAAGTGGGCTACTCAGAAAGAACAGCAGGTCCAAGAGTTTAATGCGGCAATGGCAGAACACGATCGTGCCCAGATCCGGATCCTGAGGGCAAAAATCGACCAGGCCGAAGCCCAGCTTTCCCTTATCCAGGAACAGTTGTCCCGTACAAAGGTTGTGGCCCCTTTTGACGGTGTTGTCATGAGCGGTGATTTGAGCCAGTCCCTTGGATCTCCGGTGGAGCGAGGTCAGGAGCTGTTTCAGGTGGCACCCCTTGACACTTACCGGGTGGTTGTTGAAGTTGACGAACGCGACATTACGGAAATTGTGGTGGGACAAAAAAGCGAGCTGGTGCTGCCGTCTATCCCGGGTGAAAGATTTGAGTTTGTGGTGGATAAGATTACGCCCGTATCCACGGCCAAAGAGGGGAGAAATTATTTCCGCGTAGAAGGTCGCATGGAGGAGGGGGCCGAACGGCTCCGTCCCGGTATGGAGGGAGTGGGCAAAATTACCGTGGATCGTCGAAAACTCATTTGGGTGTGGACGCACCAAATGATCGACTGGGTGAGGTTACAGGTATGGCGTTGGTTACCCTAACCTGAATTTCTCACCGGCCAGAGCATCACAGGAACTGCGTTATTCAGTCCTCGAAGTAAAATACTACGTCTTCGAACTGAAATGCCTTGTTCCTGCAACGCTCT
>CAZFXX010000170.1:0-4954 GCA_964522985.1 uncultured Desulfobacteraceae bacterium | reverse complement strand
TCTTTATTCAGCCCATCATGGTACCGGGTGGAGGGACTGCGGCCGAGAATTCGGAGCCATTTTGAGATTCACCGTCATCTCTATCGCGGAGAGCTCTGGTATATCCTTCAGGATCATTCTTCCGAGCGTTACCAGCGTTTTACGCCCGCCGCGCACCTGATGATCGGGCTCATGGACGGCCGCCGAACCATTCAGCAGATCTGGGAAGCCTGCAGATCGCGATTAAAAGATGAAGCGCCCACCCAGGAGGAAGTGCTTCATCTTCTCAGTCAACTGCACGCCATAGATGCCCTTCAGGTGGATACTCAACCGGATATCGAAGAACTGCTCAAGCGATTTGAAAAACAGCGATACAGCAAGTGGAAGCAAAACTTGCGCAGCCCTCTGTTTATGCGCTTCCAGCTTTTTGACCCGGAAAAATTTATTAACCGGTTTCAATGGGTGGTGCGGCCTTTTTTCAGCTGGATCGGAGCTATAATTTGGATTGCCGTGGTGGCAACGGCCCTATCCCTGGTCGGTTTTCACTGGCCCGAGCTTACCAAAAACATATCGGATCGCATTCTGGCGCCCAAGAACCTTTTGATTCTCTGGCTGGTTTTTCCCTTCTTGAAAGCCTTTCATGAATTCGGACATGCGTTTGCGGTAAAGATATATGGCGGAGAAGTTCATGAAATGGGTATCATGTTTCTTGTGTTTACCCCCATTCCATATGTGGATGCCTCTGCGGCTTCGGCCTTCCACAAAAAACGGGAACGTATCGTGGTGGGCGCAGCCGGAATGCTTGTGGAAGTGTTTCTGGCAGCCATCGCTTTTTTTGTCTGGGTCAATGCCGTTCCCGGAACCCTGCGGGCCATTGCTTTCAATGTGATGGTGATCGCCGGAGTTTCTTCGGTTCTTTTTAACGGAAACCCCCTTCTCAGATATGATGCCTACTATATACTGTCAGACATCTTAGAGATCCCCAACCTGGGAACCAGGGGAACTCAGTTCATGGGCTACCTGGCCAAACGGTATCTTTTCGGGATGACGGATGAAGAGCCTCCCCTGTCATCTCCCGGTGAACAAACCTGGTTTGTGATTTACTCTGTTTCAGCATTTATTTATCGGATTTTTATCTATACGGCAATTATCCTTTTTATTGCCAGCAAGTTTTTCTTTATCGGCATGATCTTTGCCGCATGGACCCTTGTGAATATGGCTATCATCCCGGCGGGTAAGGGCTTAAAATTTCTTTTTTATTCACCCAAGCTCAGACGCAAAAGAAACAGAGCATTTATAGTGTGCGGTCTGGTGATTTTCGTGGTGGCTTGTTCCATGTTTCTTATACCCGTACCGTTGGGCACCATGGCCGAGGGCGTCATATGGATTCCGGATCAGTCGTTTGTGCGTGCCGGAACCAATGGATTTGTGGATCAAGTTCTTGCCAAGTCCGGGTCTCAGGTAAATCGCAACGATCCGCTCATCCAGTGTTCCGACCCGCTTTTGCCCGCACAGATACGGGTGCTGGAATCCCAGCTCAGGGAGTTAGAGGCAAAATATGACACCCAGATACTTACGGATCGGGTTCAGGCAGAAATTATCGACGAAGAAATCCAACATGTTACCGCTCAGATACAGGACTCCCGGGAACGGGCCGACGAGCTGACCATTCGGAGCACCGTCGATGGTCGTTTTATTGTGCCCATGGCAGAGGACCTTCCGGGGCGATTTGTGAAGCGGGGTGAATTGCTGGGCTATGTGCTGAATCGTTCCGCGGTGGCCGCCCGGGTGGTGGTTACCCAGCCGGACGTTGATGTGGTGCGGCAGAAGACGTATGAGGTCAGGGTGCGGTTTCCCGAGGATGTGAGCGTCAGTCTGCCTGCCAGGCTATTGCGCGAAGTACCCGCGGCTACGGACCAACTGCCCAGCAGAACGCTCAGCCAGGAAGGCGGTGGTGAGATTGCCATTGATCCCCGTGATATGATGGGGATCAAAGCATTTGTCAAAATATTTCTTTTTGACATTGAATTGCCGACCCATTCGGGTCTGTTCAATGTGGGGGGGCGTGTTTACGTTCGGTTTAATCATGGGTATGAGCCCCTTTTTTGGCGATGGTATAGAGAAGTAAGGAAACTTTTTTTGAGACGGTTCAATGTATAGTATTGCTGCTCGAGCCGGAATTGCCGGGGAGCTCTATCCGGAACGCCAAGAGCGACGTCTGGGCAAGGTTGATCAGTGGGTGGCCACTGTAGGGGGTGTTTTTGCGTCCTGGCTGAGACCTTCCCCAGAGCGCTTTAACAGTATCGTTGAAGCGGTCAAACCCTGTGAACAAGAGATCAAAGGATTCAGTGATCGCGAGATTTTGGAAGCTGCACAGGCTCTCAGATTTCGGTTACGGAGTGAAGGATACCTGGAGGGCCTGGTTGCAAAGTCATTTGCCCTTGTGCGGGAAGTTTCCGGGCGTCACCTGGGCATGAGACACATGGATGTCCAGCTGATGGGCGGGTTGGTCATGCTTAACGGCATGGTGGCGGAAATGGAAACCGGGGAAGGTAAGACGCTGACCGCCACCCTGCCTGCCTGTACTCTGGCGTTAGGAGGCGTGCCGGTTCATATTATTACGGTCAATGATTATCTTGCCCAACGAGATGCGGAATGGATGGAACCGGTTTACCATGCGCTGGGGCTCAACGTGGGTGTGATTCAGCATGGTATAGATCCTGCAGCCCGTCGCTCTGCATATCAATGCGATATTACCTATTGCACCAACAAGGAGGTGGCGTTTGACTACCTCAGAGACCGGATTGTCCTCTGGGACCGACCCACCCCGGTCCGCCTTCAAATCGAACGGCTTTTCGGGAAAAATTCAAGAGTGCAGAAGCTTGCCATGCGCGGGCTGCATTTTGCCATTGTTGATGAAGCCGACAGTGTGCTTGTGGATGAAGCGCGAACACCCTTGATTATTTCATCCCAGGGCGACGGGCTTTATGACACCGGCATTTATCGGCATGCACTCAGCATTGCCAAAGAACTTACCCAGAACAAAGATTTTTTAATTTTACCCAGCGAGCGTACTGTAGAGTTGACTAAAAAGGGCAAGGATCGCGTTGCGGAGTTTATCTGGTCGGACCTGGGTACCCTGGCGAATGTTGATCAGCGGGAAGAATTGGTGCGACAGGCGGTGGTTGCATTGAATCTATTTGAACGGGATAAACAGTATCTGGTTCAAGATGATAAAGTTCAAATCATCGATGAATACACGGGACGGCTCATGGCTGATCGGTCCTGGGAAGGCGGTCTGCACCAGCTTATCGAAATTAAAGAGGGGTGCGAAATGACCAGTATCAAGGAGACAAAAGCCCGAATAAGCTACCAGCGTTTTTTTCGGCGGTACCGCTGGCTCGCGGGGATGACCGGGACCGCCCGGGAGGTTGCCGGAGAGCTGTGGTCGATTTACCGGATGCGGGTGGTTACCGTTCCCACCAACCGTCCCATTAAAAGACACCGTCTTCCGGATCGGGTATTTACCACGGCAGAAGACAAGTGGGAATCTGTGCTCAAGACGATATCGGACATGCAGCAAAATCGCCGACCGGTTCTCGTGGGCACCCGATCGGTTGAGGCTTCGGAACATCTGAGCGGGCTTCTGGAACAGGCGGGATTGCCGCACAAGGTCTTGAACGCTCGACAGGACAAAGAAGAGGCAGAAATTATTGCCAGTGCCGGCGAGCCGGGCAGCATTGTCGTGGCTACCAATATGGCGGGCCGGGGGACCGATATACGTCTTGCCCCCGGTGTAGCCGAGCGGGGAGGGCTTCATGTCATTGCCACGGAACGACATGAAGCCGGTCGTATTGACCGGCAGCTTTTTGGAAGGTGTGGACGACAGGGTGATCCGGGAAGCTGTGAAGCCATGGTTTCGCTCGATGATGAACTGATCATCGTATATATCGGAAAGGCGCTTGGTTGGCTGGCGGCCGCTGCGCTTAAACATCCGGAAGGTTTTGTAGCCAAACGGACGGGAACCATCCTGTTTTACAAGGCGCAACGCACGGCTGAGCGCCTGCATGCACGGATGCGACATGATTTGCTGAAATTCGATACGCAAGTCAGCGAATCGCTGGCGTTTACGGGCCGTTCGGAATAATGGGGGAATTCTTTTGATGAAATTTGCATATGTTTTTATTGTTGGCTGTGTGCTTCAGATGATGACGGTAATTTGCGTACCCATGGCATTGTGTGCGGAGACTTTTGAATTTGACGGTCTGATCGAGCCTCATATGACCATCAAAGTCGGCAGTGCCGTGACCGGGACGCTGGCAACCGTAGACGTTGAACGGGGGGATATGGTCAAAAAAGGTCAGGTGCTGGCGACGCTGCAATCCGGTGTTGAAAGGGCCACCATGGAACTTGCACGCACTCGTGCAAACCTGGAGGCGTCAATCAAAGCAAAGGAGGTACGTTCGGCATATAGTAAAAGACAGCAACAACGGGTTGCAGAACTGTACAAAAAAGAAGCCTTGTCGTTCGAGAAAATGGACGAGGCCGAAACCAATCGAAAACTGTCGGAACTGGAATTGCTGGAGGCCATAGAAAATAAGCGCCTTGCCGAGATGGAACTCAAGCGAGCCATCGAGGTGGTTAAACGAATGAAGATCCGCAGTCCGGTAAAAGGTGTTGTGGTGGAACGATTTCTATCCCCGGGAGAGTATATTGAAAATCAACATGTTTTGGAACTCGCACAAATCGATCCCTTAAATGTTGAGGTTATTTTGCCTGTGGACATTTTGGGTACCGTCAGGGAGGGTATGATCGCTGAAGTAAAACCCGAGGCGCCGATAAGTGGCACGTACAGTGCAAAGGTGACCATTGTGGATAGAGTGATTGATGCGGCAAGCGGCACCTTTGGCGTACGCCTGGAAATACCCAATCCCGAACATTTGATACCGCCCGGACTCAAGTGTAAGGTAGTGTT
>CAZFXX010000169.1:0-7086 GCA_964522985.1 uncultured Desulfobacteraceae bacterium | reverse complement strand
ACGATGGATGTGACAAAATTAACCATGGGACTTATTACCGGCGGAATCAGCGGCCTTAGCACCAGGGTAAAATAAAGGCCGCCGGCAGCAGAATCCCAGACCCGTTTCAATCGGCCCCGGCCTTTGGTCTGCTCTCTTGCAATAACCACGCTAAAGTGTGGACAACCCTTGCGGGCCATGTCTCTGGCGATATCCATGGTGGAGGTGATCGAGTCAAAATAATGGATCTTTGCCGCTCTATCCGGAAATTCCCATGCAAAGGGGATATCAGGCGAAAATGTTAACCGGTATCCTCTGGGAGATGAGTCAATGATATATCCAAGCTGTCGCAGTTTTTTGATGTGCTTCCAGATCGAAACCCGTGAAATTTTCAGCCGGGAACTGAGATCTTCACCCGAAACAATATCGTTTTCCACCTTAAGGATATGTAGTATCTTGCCTTTCACAATAAATTTGCTCCGCTTTGGTTAACCTAAAAAGATATCATGGGTAACCAAAAAAAAGCCAAAAGTCAAGTCGATTATTTATAATCAAAAAAACCGGTAGTCCTAGGACGCTAACCGCTCAGCCAGAAACGAGAGACGTTGCCGGGGTTTATCGTTTTTCAGGGCGATGGCGAGAGCTTTACGGGTACCGATGAGGACAACCAGTTTCTGGCCGCGGGTGGCGGCCGTATAGATGAGATTACGCTGGAGCATCACGTAATGCTGGGTTGTGACCGGTACAATGACCGCCGGGTATTCGGATCCCTGGGATTTATGGATGGATATGGCATAGGCAAGGGTTAGTTCATCAAGTTCGGAAAAGTCATAGGGGATGATTCGGTTCTCATAATTTACCTTCAACTTTTCCTTTTTTTTGTCCACGGCGACGATTCTGCCGATATCGCCGTTGAATACATCTTTTACGTAATTGTTCTTCAGGTGCATGACCTTGTCGCCGATTTTAAACCGCTGGATTTTATCGGCGCCGTCGGGCAGACGGTTCAATTTTTTCTGCAGCACCTGGTTCAGGTTGATCGTGCCTGCTTCGCCCTTGTGCATCGGTGTAATCACCTGGATATCCTGCATCGGGTCAAGGGAAAATTTTTTGGGAATGGCCCGGCTGCACAGTTCGACTATGGTATCTACGACCTTTGCCGTATCTCGCTGTTCAATAAAGTAAAATTCGGACGGGCCATCGGATTCATCAGAGCGCTCAAACAAAGGTGGGCTGCCGTTTCTGATTTTATGCGCATTGATGATAATCGCGCTTTCCCGGGCCTGCCTGAAAATTTCGTTCAGATAGAAGACCTGTAATACATCCGATTGAATCAGGTCTGAAAGAACATTTCCCGGTCCCACGGACGGCAGTTGAAAAACATCCCCCACCAGTATCAGAGCACAGTGCATGGGAAGGGCATCCAGCAGATGAAACATCAGCACGGTATCCACCATGGAGGCTTCGTCGACAATGAGCACATCGGCATCCAGGGGATCATTGCGGTTTTTCTCAAAATACCCCGAGGTCAGGTTGCACCCCAGAAGCCGGTGAATCGTTGCGGCTTTTCGTCCGGTGACGTCGGAAAGCCGCCGCGCGGCCCGGCCCGTGGGGGCCGCCAGTATAATTCTTTTACCCAGTACCCCGAAGATGGCGCCGATGGCGCGGATCAATGTGGTTTTGCCTGTCCCGGGACCACCGGTAATGATTGCGGCCCGATGAGAAAGGATTCCTTCCAGCACCGCCATCTGTTCACCGGAGAGTTGTATGGCAAGTTTTTCCAGTATTTTGGCGGTGATCTCTTCCGGCCCCAGATCAGGCGGTATGGCCGGTATAGATAAAAGCGCGTTGAGTTTGGCGGCGATACCTGTTTCGGCGGCATGCAGGTGTTTTAAGTAAACCCTTTTTATCTCTATGTCAGCCGGATCAATGTCGATGATGATTTCCCTGTTTTCCGCCAGCATTTCCAGGTTGGGCAGTATTTCTTCCCCTTGGATCTGAAACAGGCGATCGCATTGTTCCAGCAGGTCCTCCAGGGGCGCAAATGTATGGCCGTCGGCGGCAAACTGTTCCAGGAGATAAAGAATGCAGGCCTGGCTTCTTTCCGGGGTGTCTAAAGACAGGTTCAGGTTACGGGCAATCGTATCGGCAACGATAAAACCGATGTGCGGAATATCGGTGACGATCCGGTACGGGTCGTTTTTGAGGATCTCTACCGATTCACTGCCATACAACTTGAATATTTTTCCGCTGTATGAGGCCTGGATATTATTTTCCTGGAGAAACCGCATCAGGCTCCGCAGACCATGGTGGGTATTCCAGGATTTGCTGATGGCGGCGGCCTTGACCGGACCGATACCAGAAACTTCCTGCAACCGATCGGGAGCCTGCTCTATGATTTCAAGTGTTTGGGTGGCGAAACAACGGACCAGCCGTTTTGCCATGGCCGGGCCAACGCCTTTGATAAAACCAGATTTCAGGTAATTTTGAATACCGTCCACAGACGCCGGCAAATGGACCGAATAGGAATGGATGCGAAACTGCTGCCCGAATCGCGGATGATGCTCCCAGCATCCCTCGACCGTAAGGCATTCTCCCGGGTTGACCGCTGCCATGGTGCCCACGATGGTGACGCGGCTGTTGGTTTTGGGGATACTGAGTCTTGCAATGGTATAGTGGTTGTCTGCATTATGGTAGGTGATATGTTCCAGACGCCCTTCAAGGGTGGAGACCGGTTTTTTATTCATGGCCGACTATCTGCAAAGCTGCGTCAAGCAAATCTTTGGCAATATAATCCGGTTGAATATTTTTTTTTGCCAGCAGTTGCCGGGCTTCAAGAATATTTCCGGTTTGGACCAGAATCGCCTGCTTGCATCCGGCATTGCGGGCACATTCAATGTCCCTGGCGCTGTCTCCGATCATGATGGTGTCTTGGATATCGATATGGTATTTTTTTTTGGCCTGGAAAATGAGACCCGGTTTGGGTTTTCTGCACTCACATCCCTGTTCGGGCGTGTGGGGGCAGAAAAATATATCACAGATATTGCCGCCGTGGGCCCGGCAGGCATCCCCCATGCGCAGATGGATATCGTCAAGATCCGCTGCACTAATCAGCGTGCGGTTGAGTGCCGACTGGTTGGTGATAATGATGATGCTAAAGCCGTTCTCTGTCAGGTGTTTTATGGCTTTCAGACTGTTGGGTAAAAATTGGAATTCAGCCCAGCTTTTGATGTAGTCGGGTGAATCCCTGTTGATAACCCCGTCCCGGTCCAGAAAAATGAATTTTTTGTTAGATTTTTCCACACGGTTTCTTTTGTATGCTCTGCCCTGTTTTCTGCTTTCCGTGTTCCGACCTTCCATCGTCAGCCTCCGGCCTTTAAACTTATTCCGCAATAATAAAGGCATCCGGAAATCCGTTTTGAATCAGCCCGGCTTCATATTTTGCGGCCTGGTCCAGCGTTGAACAGGCCCCTACGCGAACTTTGAAGGGGGCACTTTTTGTATGCCGGTCGTTGACAATGTGCGCATTTTTATGAATTCGGCTTAACTTGAGTTTCAATTTTACCGCATTGTCGGGATTTGAAAAGGCGCCGACCTGTATGGTAAAATTACCACTGTAGAAATCAATGGGCATATAGGAGGGTGCCTTCTCTGTTGAACTTTTTCGGGCCATTGGCCGGCCAAGCGCAATGATTTCAACCGGTGCCGTTCCAGTACCCACGATGCCCAGTTTTTTGGCAGCGCCGTAGGAAAGATCAATGATCCGGCCGCGGACAAAAGGGCCCCGGTCATTAATCCGGACATCGATTTTTTTATGGTTTTTAAGATTGTGTACCTTGACGTAGGTACCCAGGGGCAGGGTCTTATGGGCAGCGCTGACACCATACATGTTATAAATTTCACCACTAGATGTTTTGCGGCCATGAAATTTTTTACCGTACCAGGATGCAAGGCCTTTTTGGGAAAACCCCACAGAATGGGGCAACGGGTGGTACCACTTGCCCATGACTTTGTACGGTGGGGACTGCCCGGGGGCTTTTGCTGGTGTTTTGGGTGGTGGAGACAAAGGGCGAACCCGGGCGCAACCGTTCAGATACAAAAACACCAGCGTACAGGCAGCCATTATTAAAAAAAGAGATACTCTATTTTGTCTGTTCATCAAAACTCAAATCAGGTCTCGCTTATCTATCTGCGATTTTTTTCATTAAAGGCCAGTTTCAAGACATCCAGCATTTTATCGACAAAATGAAACGTAATCTCTTTTTGAACCTTTTTAGGGATATCAATCAAGTCTTTTTCGTTCCACTTCGGCAAAATAAGGGTTTTAATACCGGCCCGATGGGCGGCCAGCACTTTGTCCTTGACGCCACCCACGGGCAAAACCTGGCCGCGCAGGGTTATTTCACCGGTCATGGCAAGATCTTTGACGACGGTTTTATCGGTGAGCAAAGAAACCAGGGACGTCAGCATGGTGACCCCCGCCGACGGTCCGTCCTTGGGAATAGCACCCGCCGGCACATGAATATGGATATCGCTGTTTCCAAAAAAATCCGCGTCAATTTTCAACGCTGCGGCATGGGACCGGATAAAACTTAACGCCGTGGTGGCGGATTCTTTCATGACATCCCCCAACTGGCCGGTGAGGGTCAACCCCTTGCCACCTTTCATGGCAGTGGCTTCGATAAACAGCAACTCTCCACCGGACGGTGTCCAGGCCAGCCCCATCACCACGCCGGGCGTGGAGACCCTGCTTTTTGCCTCCGATGTGATCCGAACCGGCCCCAGATATTTGTGTACGTCATTGACTTTGACCACCACGGCACTGGCTTCGGCCATGGCTATTTTTGTGGCCACCCTGCGGCAGATAGTGGCGATTTCCCGTTCCAGGTTACGCAGCCCGGCTTCCCGGGTGTAACCTGAGATGATCAGTTTAACGGCACCTTTGGTCAACGATATCTGGCTATTTTTCAGGCCATGGGCGTTGCGCTGGCGGGGGATGAGAAAATGGTTGGCAATGCCGATCTTCTCATCCGGGGTGTATCCCAGCAACTGGAGCACTTCCATTCGATCCCGCAAGGCCGGGGGAATGGTATCCAGCACATTGGCCGTCGTGATAAACATGACCTGGGACAGGTCAAAGGGTACATCCAGGTAGTGGTCTGCAAAGGAAAAGTTCTGCTCCGGGTCCAGGACTTCCAGCAGGGCCGAGGACGGATCGCCCCGAAAATCACTGCCGACCTTGTCAATTTCATCGAGCATGAAAACCGGATTATTTGATCCCGAGCGCCGGATGCCCTGAATGATACGGCCGGGCAGTGCCCCCACATAGGTCCGACGATGCCCTCGGATTTCAGCTTCATCCCGAACACCGCCTAGGGAAATTCGAAAAAACTTGCGCCCCAGGGCCCGGGCAATAGACCGCCCCAGCGACGTTTTCCCCGTGCCCGGAGGCCCGGCAAGACACAGAATCGGCCCCTTGGATTCAGGCTTCAACTTCCGGACGGCAAGGTATTCGACAACCCGGCGTTTGGGCTTATCCAGCCCGAAATGATCTTCATCCAGAATTTTTTTTGCTTTTTTAATGTCCAGATTGTCCGGGGTACTGGTATGCCAGGGCAGCGATGTAATCCAGTCCAGATAGGTGGATGCCACCGTGTATTCGGCCGAAGACGGATGCATACGCCCCAGGCGTTCTAATTCCCGATCCGCTTCTTTGCGCGCCTCTTCAGGCAGATCGGCGGTTTTGATCTTTTCTTTGTACTCTTCGATTTCAACTTTGCCCTGATCACTTTCCCCCAGCTCTTCCTGAATGGCCTTGAGCTGCTGCCGCAGGTAAAAATCCCGTTGACTCTTGTTGAGATCCCCCTTGACCTGGGTCTGAATTTTGTCTCCCAGTTTAAGGATTTCCAACTGGTAGTTGATCAGTTTATTGACTTTTTGTAACCGTTTTTTTACATCGGCAATTTCAAGAACACCCTGTTTCTCATCCAGTTTGGCATTGATGACGGATGTCACCATGTCAGATAGGGTACCGGGTTCATTAATTGTTTTTGCCATGGCACCCATCTCCTGGGGCAGCCCTGGCGAAAGTTTGATAATCTGTTCAAAAAGCCCCTGAATATTCGACATCAATGCCTGGGTTTCCTTGTCCGTTTTTTCGACATCGGACATAAGGGCCACTTTGGCGATGAGATAGGGCTTTTCAGTCAGATATTCCTTGATGGTAAATCGTTCCAGGCCCTGCACCAACAACTGGACCGTGTTGTCCTGGCCCTTGGCCATTTTCAGGATAAGCGTGTTGGTTCCCACGGGATATAAATCATCTTTGGTCGGTGGCTGCGATAGTGATTTTTTGTGGGACAAAACAAATCCGATCATCCGATCCTTGGCCATGGCTTCATCAACAAGCTTGATGGCGTCGGGTTGCATGACCACAATAGGCGATACCATTTTAGGAAACAATACAGAGTCAAATAAGGGCATAATCGGTAGACGTTCAGGTACCTGACCGGTAACGGCTTCCGGTGATGTTGGCTGTGTCATCTAAGCCTCCGAATACTTGTTGCAGATCGTTCAAGTAAACTCGATTATGCTCCTACCCGTCTATAATCGCAATCTTGCAGGTTATATCACGGGGGAGTTTGACAAGTCTGATTTGAAGGAACCCGTTCAAATAAGACGCACTGACCTTCTCGATATCTATGGGGGCAGGCAAAAACAAGACTCTTTCAAATTTGCCGTACTGGATTTCGGCCAGACGGTAGGTCATATTGTTCGTGCGGGGCATTTCATCCCGGGTACCGTGTATCTTCAACGCTTTTCGATTGATTTCCACTTCCAGATTTTCTTTGCTGACACCGGCAATTTCCCCGAGAATAATAATTTCTTCCGGGGTTTCATAAATATCCATCTGGGGTTTCCAGGGATGTTCAGAGAGAGCAAAGACAGGGCTCATGCCTCGAAAAATATCTTGAATATTTTTCTCGAAATGGTCAAAATTACCTCCAAATCGAATTTTGATATAATTCATTGCTAAACTCCCACATGCTTGATTAATAATAATTTTGTAAAAAATATATTCGGGATGGCGGCATAAAAAGCAGTTAT
>CAZFXX010000168.1:0-7104 GCA_964522985.1 uncultured Desulfobacteraceae bacterium | reverse complement strand
ACATGAAACGCAGCGACTATATGGTCGATCTTACCTATGAGCCGGGTATGGACTACGCGGATGTTCTCCGACTGGCCATGAAAAGGGAAGAAAAAGCGCTCAAACTGTACAATGATCTGGCGAAAAAGACAGACGACGAGGCCTGCATTCAGGTTTTCAAATTGCTGTCCCAGGAGGAGGCAAAGCATAAACAGTTCCTGGAAACGATGTACGATGATTTTATGGCCCCACAGGGTGATTAAATCGGCGGTAAAACCAGTTCCCGGGCCCAACCCATTCAAAACCGGATGGCAGGGCCCGGGGCCAGGGTATGTATAAAAATCCGCGCACGAGCACCATACGGTCGCTGCAGCCCCACGGTTCATCCGGGCTTCCCCGAGGTAAACTGTCCAGCAATTTCACCCCCATGGACTTTGCCAGTGCCGGGTATGGTCGCGACTGCCGCAGTTTACGACGATAATCTTACGATGTTTTCCCCGGGCGACACTCAACCGTGTTTTTTCGATGGTTTTTTCTTCATTGAGCACCAAAATGATCACTGAAACGCTTTTTTTCATAACGCCCTATTTTTTTCTGCAAGACCCGGTGCCATACCGGCAGATCTTCGGGCCGGTCAATATCCGTCAGTTCCTCCAGGATAATGCAGCTTATGCCGTCCTTGCCGGCGTTTGCCACTGTCTTTGCAAAAACCCTGTCACCGCCCCAGTTGCATCCGTCAAACAGGAAATGGCCGATCCGGGAAAAAGCCCTGTCCCGCAGACCGAGCAAATAGTAGCCGCCGTCCCTGGCCGGACCGATCACCATGTTTTCATGGGTCAGGGCAGTAAATGCCTTATGTAAAATCAGTGCGGATATTCCCGGTACGTCCCCCCCTATCAGAACCGCGGTCTTGGCTCCGGCCGCAAAGGCATCTTTAAAAGCCGTCCGCATACGGCATCCGATATCGCCCGGACCCTGAGGGTGATAATTGAAGCCACGCCCCAACCATTTCCCCATCTGCGCCGCATCCCCTCCATCAAAGCGGATGTCGACACGTACTGGATGGGTTGCCAGGAACTTGCATATCTGCCCGGTGACGTGTTCCGTCATCTCCCGCTGCAGATCTGCAGCCCCTTGAGTGCCCAATAGCGGTATCAGACGGGTTTTGGTGGCCCCGGGCTGCGGGAACCGGGTAAACAGGATCAAATGGCAACGATTCCTATCTTTCATCCAACGGTACCCATGTACACTCTTCAGGTCCGCAATACTCGCCGACATAATCAGAATCCGGTCGGTACAGGGCGGGTTTGTCCGCGGCACCACCAAACTGTTCTTCGATAAAGTGGGCTGCCCAGCCGGCAATCCGGGAGATGGCAAATACCGGTGTGAACAGATCCACGGGAATCCCCATGTAATAATAGAGGGAGGCACTGTAAAAATCGACGTTTACATATATCTCACGGCCCTTTTTCTCCAGAAAGGCGGCCTTACCTTTGTTTTCCAGTAATTTGGACATTTCATACCACCGGGTATCGCCCGCACGCAGCCCCATTGTCCTGGACATGGGTGCCAGAATGTGTGCCCGCGGGTCGTCGGTTTTATAGACAGCATGCCCGAGGCCCATAATTTTCCCACCGGTTTCAATGACTTTTTTCACATAGTTTTCCACATTATCAAGAGATTTTATTTCAAGCAGCATCTGCATCACACGGGTATTGGCCCCACCATGCAGCCCACCGGACAGGGATCCAACCCCGGCGCCCACGGCTGCATAAATGTGGGCCATGGTTGAAGCCACTTCCCGGACAGCAAAAGTGGAGGCATTAAAGGCGTGTTCGGCATGCAGCACCAGGCAGGTGTCAAAAAAACCTGCCAGTTCATCATCGAGCACATCTCCGCTGAGCATATACAGAAAATTCTCACCGGCCCCCAGGTCCGGATTGGGTTCCACCGGCTCAAGGTTGTTTCTGATCCGGTCCCAGGCCGCAACCATGGTGGGGAATTTTGCAATCAGTCTGATCGCACTTTCCATTGTTGATTTTTTCGACGGCTTCCGGATCTCTGGATCATAATTGGCCAGAATAGCCACCGATGCCTGCACAACGTCCATGGGCAAAGCCTTTCGAGGCATATTCCGGAAAGTTTCAATCAACTCTATCGGCAACTGTCGGTGTACGGAAAGACGCTCCTTAAAGCGGGAGAGTTCCGCCACATTCGGCAGCTTTTCATACAATAGGAGATAGACTACCTCTTCGTATGATACTTTGTCGGCCAGGTCACCTGTCAGGTACCCCCGATAAATGAGCTTGCCGGCCCTGCCATCCACGTCGCTGATCTTCGTGGTGGCAACCTTGACGCCCCGAAGACCCGTATTTTTAACTGGTACGCATTCTTCCATGAAAACACCTCCGTTTCTACAATATTTTCGGTTACCAATATGCCCAAGCGCCTTTACTTGATTATATATGGCATAAACTTCAAATTTTATGTCACAATTCAGGTAAAAGCGCCGTTTACGGATTGGAATCAGGCCACGGCTGTCAGATCAGGCGGTCACCCGATGCATGCAGCTCGGGAAAGCCCTGGGTGGAAACCGCGCCGCGCTGTTTCAGATGGGCCCTCTGCAGGCGACATTCAGTCTTTCGAAGCCGATCAAACAAACGGGACGTGGGGGAAAGGACAGTTCCCTTATATGTCTATCCACATGTCCGCCTCATTGCCGCAATGACTGCAGGTTGCCGTGCCCTTGACCCCGTGGGATCCGCTGTTTTTTCCCCCGGCTGCCGTCTTTTGCCTTTCTTCCCGCTCAAAATCTTCCCAGCTACAGGAAATATTCATCTCTGCCTCATTGCCGCAGTTCTCACACCGGCAAACCTGTTTGATATTTTTGATTTTTTCACTCATGATCGAATTCCTCCCTGTTTATAGTGAAAGGATAGGCATCTTTTATTTGCAGGTTTACACTTTTACAGTTCCAATGCCTCTCTTATTTCTTTTTCCTTAAACCCAACGATCACCCGGTCGCCGACAATAATTGTCGGGAAAGAACATCTGGGATTTAATTTTTTAATATCTTCAAGAATCGCCTTTCGCTCATCCCCTTCAAGCAGATCCACATCAACAATTTTATACGCCACTACACAGGCGGACAGCAATTTTTTTGTTGCTTTACAATGGCTGCAAGTGCTCAGAGAATACAGTTTTACCGATTTATTTTGCATGGGTTCTTTCCTTTCAGTTTTAAATGGCGTAGACCGGTTTAAATACAAAATTTAAAAAAGACATCGTCATAACAATTAAATACCCTTATCTTTTGACAATCCTATTTTTTATAATTTCAAAACAAGCAACAACCGCTATACACATAGACTAATCAAGATGCGTGCCAAAAGGATAGAAATAAAAAATCTGGCTGGTCCCCGGTTCTGGAAAGGTCTGCAAAGAAAACCGATTTTTTTGATAGGAGGCTTCCTGCAACGGCAGACACCGTTAGATCTGTGACGCCCTTTCGCTCTATTGCACTGTTACCTGTGGCTTAAAAAACCAGACCGCGCATGCCGCATCATAAGATATTGTTTTTACATTGACTTATTGCGGCGGTATCAAATAGTAGATTTGTGGGTATCTTTCATGACAGATCAAAAATACTGATTTGTCTCAAAATAATTTGTGATACAGGAGTGTATCGCGAAACATATAATAATGGCCACACCGGCGACATCCAGCCCTTTTAGCGCAGGCTTTTATATTAAAGTAGTGAGATATGAGTGGTCAAAATCTTTGATTTGTTGCCCGACAGGGCATGGCCGTTATTGGAAGCCCTGAGAAAATCCGAACGTTACTCATTCTGTCGGTATTTCTGGCACACTTATTGTATCTACCATAATTATGATTTTATATAAAGTCATTTTTGGGCCCCAAAAGGGTCATTGAACAAACAATCAGGCTTTTCCCGCGTCCATCAACAATTAATTGCGCATCAATTCAAAACGCTGCCGGGCATTGCTTTACCGGAAGCCGAATGCGGTTGCCCCGGTTTGATGTGTAATTCACCTTAGGCTGAAACAAGATACACCAGACGTTTAAAGGAGGTTACCCATGGCTCAAACAAACTTTAAGGGGAAACCCGTGCAAACTTCGGGGAATTTACCCGGAATCAATACGAAAGCCCCTGCTTTTTTCCTAACCGGAACCGATCTTTCCGATATCTCATTGGCGGATTTTGCAGGGGAAAAAGTGGTTTTGAATATTTTCCCCAGTCTGGATACCCCGGTCTGTGCAATGACGGTCCGTAAGTTTAATGCAGAGATTGACCATTATAAAAACACGGTGGCTGTCTGCGCTTCCATGGACCTGCCTTTTGCGCATTCCCGTTTTTGCGGCGCAGAAGGGCTCGAAAAAGTGATCAGTGCCTCGGCATTTCGCCATTCTGACTTCGGCATCGATTATGGCGTCCGCATTAAAGACGGCCCCTTAGCCGGATTGTTTGCAAGAGCGGTGGTGGTCATCAACGAACACGGAGAGGTGGTCCATTCCCAGTTGGTCGATGAGATAACAGAAGAACCGGATTATGACAAAGCCCTTGCTGCACTGGAGGAAGCAGTGGAACTCGACCCCTGTGTGGTCACTGACACGGCCGAACACGCCAGAGGAATGGAAGATGACGAGCCGTGTGACGATGGCAGATCCGGAAGTTGAGGCAGGATCGGCTAAAGCAGCATCAACCATCTGACCGTGGTCACCGTCAATATGAACGAAATTGTCGGGAACAGGTACGTTCTGCCTGGGTTGCGCCTTGGCGAGCACTCCAGATATAAAAACAAAAAATCATCATTAAGAATATCAAGAGAGCGGCATGCCATGAGATATAGAATCGAAAAAGATTCAATGGGGCCTGTCAAAGTTCCCGGAAATGCATATTACGGTGCCGCCACCCAGCGGGCGGTGATTAATTTTCCCATCAGCGGCCTGACCCTGCAACCGCACATCATCCATGCGCTTGCGCTGATAAAATCCTGTGCGGCAATCGTAAACAGAGAGCTGGGCCTGCTTACACCCGGATTTTCAGATGCGATCATAACAGCCGCCGGGGAGATTCGGGCCGGCCAATGGAACGATCAGTTCCCGGTGGATGTTTTCCAGACCGGTTCGGGCACTTCCACCAACATGAATGTCAATGAAGTGATTGCCTTCCGGGCCAATGAACTGTTGACCGGTAAAAAAGAAAGCAAAACACCGGTGCACCCCAACGATCATGTCAATCTGGGCCAGTCGAGCAACGATGTGATTCCCTCGGCCCTGCACATTGCCGCCCTTGTTAAAATTAAAGGATCGCTTCTACCGGCCATTGAAGACCTTTTCCGTACACTGGACGAAAAAGCGGCAGCATTTGCCGATATCCCTAAAATCGGCAGGACCCATCTGCAGGATGCTGTTCCCCTTTATCTGGGACAGGAATTTAAGGGTTATAGCCGCCAGATTCAGATGGGCGGCCACAGAATCGAGACCGCGGGCGAAAGCCTGGCGGAACTGGCACTGGGGGGTACGGCGGTAGGCAACGGGCTGAACACCCATCCCGAGTTTGCCGGCCGGGTTATTGCCCGCATCAGCCGGGAAACCCGGATTGATTTTAAAGAGGCCCGGGATCATTTCGAGGCTCAGGGGGCCCGGGATGCCATTGTCGAAATGAGCGGCGCACTGAAAACACTGGCCGTGGGCCTGGTTAAAATTGCAAACGATATCCGATGGCTGGCGTCTGGTCCGCGGTGCGGCATCGGCGAAATACAGATCCCTGAACTGCAGCCGGGGTCATCCATCATGCCCGGAAAAATCAACCCGGTCATTCCTGAAGCGATACTCCAGGTCGCGGCCCAGGTCATGGGCAACGACACCACCATCATGATGGGAGGTCAGGCCGGTACCTTTGAACTAAATGTAATGATACCGGTCATGGGCTACAACCTGCAGCAGTCCATCGATCTCCTGGCCTCTGCCGCCGGTGTGTTCTCCGGCAGTTGCATTGCCGGCATAACCGCCGATGAAAAAAGATGCCGGGAGTACATCGACAAAAGTCTGGCCCTGGCGACCTTTCTTGTTCCACGCATCGGTTATGATCGTGCCGCCGATCTGGCCCGACGAGCCTATGAATCCGGAGAAACCATTCCGGTGCTGGTGCGCCGGGAAAACATCCTACCCGAAGAGGAGATAGAGGCACTCTTTACCTGGCAATGAGCTGCCCTAAACACACGGGTCCTGCAAGGATGGCATGCTGCTTGCTTTTATACGTTCAAAACCCGTAACGGAGGGGAAAATGAAGTTAACCGAATATAAAAAAATCATTGCTGACGCCATCAACAATGAAATCGAAGCCCAGAAATTTTACGAAGAGGCGGCCCAAAGGATCACGGACCCGCATCTGCAAGAAATGTTCGGCAAATTTGCCGCTGAGGAAAACAAACATAGGGAAATTCTGAAAAAAATTTATGCCAGCGAGCGCATGGATCGTTATTTTAACGAAACCAGAGATTACAAGGTAGCTGAAACAGTAGAAGCTCCGGTTTTTTCCACGCAGATAAAACCGGCGGATGCGATTGCCCTGGCCATGAAAAAAGAAGATGAAGCCATGCGTCAGTATGCTGAAATGGCGGAATCCTGCAACGATCCGGAAATAAAAACGGTATTTCTGGATTTAGCCGCAATGGAGCGGGAACACAAGTTCAAGATGGAAACCGCGTTTGTGGATATCGGCTATCCGGAGGTATGGACATAAATGGCTTTATCCGTTGTCGATCTATATCGGGATGTGCTGCCCCGGATAGACAGTGAGACGGAAACTTTCTGCAACGATTACGCCTGGAACGGCGGGTTCGACACCTTATATCAGGAGACGCCATGAGCAGACACAATGTTACCCTGTTTACGCCCTACCCCTTTGATATCGGGCAGAAAATAAATATTACATCCGGGCTACCGGCAGTACTAATGCTCCGAGGGACTATTATAACTATAGTACTACAATTAAAACACAGTAATCATTTATAATGATAAAAGTAATTTTAGTTCAACTTAAAAACCCAGTAATATGAAAAGATTACACAGACCAATTTGTCGTTCAGTCTGAAGCAG
>CAZFXX010000167.1:0-7129 GCA_964522985.1 uncultured Desulfobacteraceae bacterium | reverse complement strand
GTTGGGTTGAAAAGCTCTATGCCGATTATACCGGTTTCTGGGTTCAAAAAGGGCAACCCCTGTATGAAATTTACGCCCCTGCCCTTCTGGCCTCTCAGGAAGAATACCTGTCTGCCTATAAAAATTTTCGAAAAAACAGGACCGCCTTGAATAAGGAACTTCTGGCCTCATCCAGGAAACGGCTTCAATATTTTGATATTGCAGACAGGGAAATTGCAGCCATTGAAAAAGCGGGCATTGTTCAAAAAACCCTGATCGTCAGATCCCCGTACCAGGGGGTTGTGACCCGGAAAAATGTGATTGAAGGGGCCTTTGTCAAATCAGGTGCCGGCCTCTTTACCATATCCGATCTTTCCTCCGTCTGGGTGGAAGCCCATATTTTTGAATATGAACAAAACCTTGTTTCCGTGGGGCAGGACGTTGAAATGACCCTGTCCTATCATCCGAACAAAGTGTATGCGGGGAAAATTGCCTTTATCTTTCCCTATCTCCAGCAGAAAACACGGGATGTAATCATACGGATTGCCTTTGAAAATAATGCCGGTGCCCTCAAACCGGATATGTTTGCACGGATAAAGATACGTACCGGCGCGGGCCGGACAGGGATTTTGGTCTCTTCCCAGGCCATCATCCATTCAGGCGAAAAAAAGATCGTTTTTGTGACAAACGGAACCGGAAAATTTACCCCCAGAAAAGTTACCACAGGCGTTTATCTGGAACAGGGGAAGGTGGAAATTTTAAGCGGCCTGGCATCCGGGGAAACCATTGTGGTCTCCGGGCAGTTTTTGCTGGATTCGGAATCCAGACTTAAAGAGGCGATCCAGAAAATGATTGAATCAAAATCCAGCCCCGCTGATCCAGGTCAGACAAACGGCAAGGCCGACAAGGATGATTTTTTTGATGATATGGCACCCAAAGACGATTTCTTCAAAGATATGGAATAAAAAGGGACGCTCAGATGATAGACAAGATAATCGAATGGTCTGTAAACAATAAATTCATGGTGATTCTGACAACCTTTTTTGTCATTGCCGCCGGTATCTTTGCCATGGTCAGGACCCCGCTGGATGCCATCCCCGACCTGTCCGATGTCCAGGTCATCATTTATACACAATACCCGGGCCAGGCCCCCCAGGTGGTGGAAGACCAGGTGACCTATCCTTTGACAACCGCCATGCTCAGCGTACCCTTTGCCAAAGTGGTCCGGGGATACTCTTTTTTTGGATATTCCTTTGTATACCTCATTTTTGAGGACGGCACCGATATCTACTGGGCCAGATCCCGTGTCATGGAATATCTCAATTTTGTGTCCGGCAGGTTGCCCGCCGGGGTGACGCCGAGCCTGGGGCCGGATGCCACCGGCGTCGGTTGGGTATATGAATACATTTTGCAGGACACCACGGGCAAAACCGATCTTCAGGAGCTGCGCTCCATCCAGGACTGGTTTCTGCGGTATGAATTGACTGCGGTACCGGGGGTGTCCGAAGTCGCCAGTGTCGGCGGATTTGTCAAGCAGTACCAGGTGGAGGTGGATCCCAATAAGCTGCTGGCCTACAATATTCCCATCCAGAAGATCAAACGGGCTATCCAGCGTTCCAATGCAGACGTGGGGGGCAAACTTATTGAAATGGGAGAAACCGAATTCATGGTCCGGGGGCTGGGGTATATCAGTTCCCTGACGGACATTGAGAATATCGCTATTTCCTTTGACGAAAAAGGAACCCCTATTCTGTTGAAAGATATTGCCAATATACAAATCGGCCCTGAGCTCCGCCGCGGCATCCTGGACTGGAACGGTCAGGGAGAAACCGTTGGCGGTGTGGTGATCATGCGATATGGGGAAAATGCCCTTGAGGTAATCAAACGGGTCAAAGAAAAATTAAAATCCCTGGAGAAAGGGCTTCCCAAAGGGGTTAAAATCGTCACCGGGTATGACCGGTCCGCCCTCATCGAACGGGCGGTGGATACGCTGAAATCCAAGCTGACCGAAGAGATGATCGTGGTGGCCATCATCTGCATTATATTCCTGCTCCATTTCAGATCCGCTTTTGTGGCCATTTTCACGCTTCCTGTGGGAATATTGATGTCCTTTCTGATCATGTACCCCTTTGGTATTAACGCGAACATTATGAGCCTGGGCGGCATTGCCATTGCCATCGGCGTCATGGTGGATGCCTCCATCGTTATGGTGGAAAATGCCCATAAACACCTGGAGCGGGACAGAGGTAAAAAAAGTCATAAACAGATCATCATTGATGCATCCAAGGAGGTGGGGCCAGCGCTTTTTTTCAGCCTTTTGATCATCACGGTCTCTTTTTTGCCGGTCTTCAGTCTCATGGAACAATCCGGCAGAATGTTCCGGCCCCTGGCCTATACCAAAACAACGGCCATGGCCGCTTCTTCTATCCTGGCCATTACCATCATTCCGGTACTCATGACCTTTTTTGTCCGGGAAAACACCATTGACCCCACGGTGCCGAGAAATAAAAAAATAAAAATCTGGGTGCTGGCCATAGCCGGCCCGCCTCTGATCGTTTTCTGCGCCGGTCTGGTCGGGGTAAAACTGCCGGATTCAAGCCTTGTCTTTGCCCTGGGATTTTCCCTTTTTCTCGGAATCTGCCTCTTTTCCCAGAAAATCATTCCCGAAGGGAAAAATCCCTTGAACCGTTTTCTAATCCGAATTTACCTGCCGGTGATTAACCGAGTGTTAAAATGGCGAAAAACAACCGTATTGATTGCGGCGGCGGCCATTGCTATCTCCTGGTACCCCATGACCCACGTGGGCAGTGAATTCATGCCGCCTTTAAACGAAGGAGATCTGTTATACATGCCTACCACCCTGCCCGGGATTTCCATTACCAAGGCCAGGGAACTTTTGCAGCAGACCGATAAGATCATCCAGCGATTTCCCGAAGTGAAAAGCACTCTGGGAAAAATCGGCCGGGCAGAGACCTCTACGGATCCGGCCCCCCTTTCCATGATCGAAACCGTGATCATGCTCAGACCCCAGGTGAGCTATGAGATGATACCTGAACAGCGGTTTTTCTCTTCCTGGCCGATGTGGCTGAAGAAGCCTTTGGCCTGGGTCTGGCCGGAGCAGGTCAAGGGAAAGATCCGCCATCAATGGCGTAAACAAAAAATTGATCGATTTTTTTCCAAATGGCCGGAATTTTTAAAAGCCCCCCTGACATGGATACTGCCCGAAGAACGGTATATCACCATTGCGGAATTGTCCGAAGATCTTGAAAAAGCCGTCAAATTTCCGGGGCTGACCAATGCCTGGACCATGCCCATTAAAACCAGGATCGATATGCTCTCCACGGGCATTAAAACACCGGTGGGCATCAAGATCATGGGACCGGATCTATCTACTCTGGCAAGCCTCGGGGAACAGATCGAGGCACTGCTCAGGAATAAGAAAGGCACCCGGTCCGTGTTTTCAGAACGGGTCACCGGCGGAAATTATCTTGATTTTGCAATCAAGAGGAAGAATATCGCCCGATACGGCCTTCTGGTCCAGGATGTTCAGGATGTGATCAAAACCGCCATCGGCGGCATGAATGTGACCTATACCGTAGAAGGACTGGAGCGGTATCCGGTGAACCTGCGGTACAACCGGGTGTTCAGAGATAATATCGAAATGATCAAACGGGTCTTTGTGCCCACCCCGTCCGGTGCCCAGGTGCCGTTGACCGAACTGGCCGATATCTCCATCCACAAAGGGCCGGCGGGCATCAAAAGCGAAAATTCCAAACGAACCGCCTGGGTTTTTGTGGATATCAAGGATATGGATATCGGGACCTATGTCAAACAGGCCCGAAAACTGGTGGATGAGAATATCCACCTGCCTCCGGGATACTCCCTGATCTGGTCCGGGCAGTATGAATATATGGTAAAAGCAAGGAAAACCCTGAATGTCATCATTCCGGCCACCTTGCTGGTGATTTTTATTCTGCTCTATATCCATTTTAACAATATCTTTGAGGTCATTATTGTCATGGCCAGCCTGCCCTTTGCCCTTCTGGGCGGGTTCTGGCTGATCTATCTGCTCGGGTACAATATGTCCGTGGCCGTAGGCGTGGGGTTCATTGCCCTGGCAGGGCTGGCCACGGAAACCGGTATTGTCATGCTGGTCTACCTGGATGAAGTTTTTAAGCGAAAAAAAAATCAGAATAAAATGAATACCGCATCCGATCTTCACGCATCTATTATCGAAGGCGCTGTGGACCGAGTCCGCCCCAAAATTATGACCGTGGCCACCACGCTGATCGGTCTTTTGCCGGTCATGTACGGCACCGGAGCCGGCTCCCAGATCATGAAACGCATTGCAGCGCCCATGGTCGGTGGCCTAATCTCTTCCACGATCATGACCCTGATCATCATTCCGGTGATTTACGGTCTGTGGAAGACCTGGGAAATAAACCATAAGAATAAACCCGATAATATTTAAAAAAAGGAGCTACCCATGAACCGATTTTTTACATTATTTCTGACCATTTTTTTTATCCTCATCCTGATGACAGGCCCTGTTTTTGCCGGTAATGATATGACCGGCCATGACATGTCTACGTCGGACAGGATGGGTGAGCGCTTCCATGAATCCATGGTGGACGGCTATATGCTCTCCTATTACCTCATGGATCTCCGGAAACAGAAAGATGATGCAACGCATACCGATCAGGGAAAGATGGAGATGGACAAACCCCATCATATCATGGTTTATATCATGGATAAAAATCATGATCCCGTGATCAAGGGAAAAGTCGGCTTTCTCATCAAAAACAGCGAAGGAGATAAACAGAGAGTTATGGCCATGTACATGAGCAAAGGATTCGGCATTACCGCTGATCTGAAGAAAAGAGGGATTTATACCATCACCACCAAGGCGGTTTTCGGGGAGATCAAACTCATGGACAGCTTTACTTATGAAATAAAATAGGAAACGTGGAAACCGATAAAAAAGAGTAAGTTGAGCGGTTAGCTTTACAAACCAAGGCATTACGGCAATGCGAAATAACACCCGACGGGTGAACGTCTGTAATAATGAAGCTCCCCGTCCGCTTGCGGCGGGGAGCTTCATTTGATACGCCTGATATTCGGCGGATGGTCACACGGTAGCAACGTGGTGATCGTGGTGATGACGCCGTTTATTCTGTCTGGGATGGCTTCCGACGGATTGGCTGTCGCTGTTTTTTTCGACGACCTCCCGGACCTTGACGGCTCTGCCATCAATTCGGGCATTCTTGACAAACTGACGCACTTTACCGGCGGCCTGGGCATCCACTTCGAAAAAAGAGAATTCTCGTTTTAAATCGATCTGACCGATCATGTTGGATCGGATACCGGACTGGTCACACACCAGCCGTATAATGGCGCCTGGATTAATTTTATCCAGGCGCCCGACGTTGATAAAAAACCGCTGTGTTTTCTTGCCCTTCATCCGGTCTCTGCTGCTGGGCTTTTGTTTTAACGCCCCGGCTTTGGTGCCGGTCCTGGTTCCGGCTTTGGCACCCGTCTTTGCACCGGCCTTTGCACCGGTCTTGGCGCCGGTCCAGGCACCCGCTGTTTTTTCGGTTTTCACGTTGATATCACCGGCATGGCGGTAATACTCAATAAAACGGGTAAATTCGGAGGACACAAATCGTTTGATCAGGTCCTCTTTGTCTATTCCGCTCAACGCCTCGTATACGGCGGGCAGGTAATCGGCGAAATCATCGTCGTTGACCTCTGCATCCACAATTTTTCCGATCTGGCTGAGAAGCTGCTTTTTGCAAATTTCCTTGCCCACAGGCAGTTTTCCAAAATCAAACCGGATTTTGCATCGCTTTTCAATGAGCTGAACCCGATATTTTTCTTTCATATTGATCAGCGCAATGGATGCCCCACATTTTCCAGCCCGGGCCGTCCGCCCGCTGCGGTGGGTATACACTTCCGTCTCGTCGGGCAGATTGTAATGAATCACATGGGTGATATCATCCACATCCAGTCCCCGGGCCGCGACATCGGTGGCCACCAGAATACGCACCGATGCACTCCGAAATTTTCCCATGACATAATCCCGCTGGGACTGGGACAAATCTCCGTGAAGGGCATCCGCGTCATAGCCATCCTTCATAAGGCTGGCAGCCACTTCCTGGGTCAGTTTTCGGGTCCGGCAGAATACCAGGCCAAAAATACCCGGGGAAAAATCAAGCACCCGTTTCAACGCCTCATACCGGTCTTTTTCCCGCAGGGTGTAGCAGGTATGTGCAATATTCATGGGGCTTCGGTGTTTCCCCATCACGGTGATGTTCACCGGATCCGTAAGATATTTTTTTGCGATGAAGGCGACACCCGACGGCATGGTGGCGGAAAACAGCCAGATCCGCCGCTGTGTCGGCAGGGTATCCAGGATCTTGTCGATCTCTTCCTTAAAGCCCATGTTCAGCATCTCATCGGCTTCATCCAGAACCGCCACAGACACCTGGGCCATCTTCACCACTTTTCGATGGAGCAGATCAATGAGCCGTCCCGGCGTCGCCACGATGATGTGGGCACCGCGTTTTATCTGCTGCATCTGGGTAACGATGCTTGCACCGCCATAAACGGCCACCGTATGAAGGCCGGCCATGTGGCTTGAAAACTGCTTTATGTCCTTGGTGATCTGTATGCAAAGTTCACGGGTGGGACACAGGACAACCGCCTGGGGCTGGCGTATCGATTCGTCAATACGCTGCAGCAGCGGCAAACCAAAGGCCCCGGTTTTTCCAGTACCGGTCTGGGCCAGCCCCACCACATCCTGCCGGTCTTCCAGCAGCACGGGGATGGCCTTTTCCTGTATGGGCATGGGGGTCACAAAACCCAGTTCCGTCACCGCCTGCAACAGTTGTTCATTCAATCCTAATTCTTGAAATTCCATAATCTCCAGTCATTTGCCGGGCATGGGATGCACACGAGGGTCGCATGCACCATGCCGGCACGTTGTTTAAGTCCGAGGGCTGTCAAGGTCGCGGCACATTTTCAGTTGCCGTTCTTGATCAACCAGTCGCACAAATAATGCACGATCTCACCGGACAACAACTGCTTTTCCGCCCTGGAATCATGGATAAAGCCGGCTACCCGTTTTTTAAATCATCGTGCTCGATGACAC